>JBJONT010000185.1:0-28903 GCA_046051705.1 Planctomycetota bacterium
TCATCCGTTGGCTCAACAATGACGTTGGAACTGCGATTGGTCCAAGCCGCGTGCATCCTATGACCGGTGAGATCCTTGATGCCGACGTCGTTCTGACCGACGGCTGGATCCGTCACTTCAACTTCCAATTCCACGACATGATGCCAGAACTGGCCATGGAAGGAATGAGCACCGAAACCCTCGCTTGGCTCGGTTCGCACCCGAACTGGGATCCACGCGTTCGACTTGCTCCAGCGGATAACCGCACGCACTTGCAAAGCCTCTACGCGATGCAATCGCAAATGCCTTTTGCTGGACATCCAATGACTCAATTGGATACGAAGTTGATGGGTTCAAGCCCCTTCGATGGACTTGTTGGGCGAACCAGCCAAGTTAACGGTTTCTGCAACGCCGCACACGGCATGCAACTCGATATGTCGATGGCTCGATTGGCCCTCGATCTCTTCGACGAAAACGGCAACTTTGTCGGTGAGCAAGAGCCAGCAGCAGGTGCGAAGCCTGAAGACAAGAAGCCGAAGGAAGACCTTCTCGACGGCATGCCAGAGTCCTTCATCGGTCCTCTCTTGGCAGAACTCGTTGCACACGAAGTCGGCCATACCCTTGGATTGCGCCACAACTTCAAAGCCTCCAGCGCTTTGAGCTTGAAGGAAATCAATTCGAATGCCGTTAAGGGGCAGAAGACGATCGCGACTTCGGTCATGGATTACATCCCGATCAACATGCCTTACCAACTCGATAGCGAGACCCGTGGGGACTATACCATGATCGGTATTGGACCTTACGATTACTGGGCGATCGAGTACGGTTACACCCCGGAAGACGCGAAGCTCAACGACATCCTCAAGCGAGCTAGCGAGCCAGAATTGCAATTCGCAACGGACGAAGACACCAGTGGACCAGATCCATTGGCTCGCCGTTACGACTACTCGAAGGATCCTTTGGATTACTGCGAAAACCAAGTTCGGTTGGTCAAGCTCTACCGCGATCGGCTTCTCGACAAGTTCGTCAAAGAAGGAGATAGCTGGAGCAAAGCGCGACGCGGGTACGAGTTGACCCTCGGCGAGCAAACGAAAACCATCAGCATGATGGCTAACTGGATCGGTGGAGCCACGGTTAACCGTGACAAGAAGGGTGATCCGGGCAACCGTCAATCGCTTATTCCAATCCCAGCCGAACAACAACGCAAGGCGCTTGATTTCGTAATGCGAAACGCTTTCCGCGATGACGCTTATGGTCTGTCGAACGCCATCTTGAGCCGTTTGACGGTCGACAAGTGGATCGATGAAGGGGTTCGTTCGATGGGCGAATCGACCTTCCCTGTCCACGATCGTATCCTTGGTATCCAAGCCAGTGCGTTGACGATGTTGATGAATCCGACCACGTTGCGCCGCGTCTACGACAACGAGCAACTTGTGCCACGCGATCAAGACGCGTTGACCTTGCCAGAGATGCTCGACAAAGTCCAAGCGGAAGTTTGGTCTGAAGTCGGTGCGAATGCCGAAGGCGAAGCGAACGCACGCAAGCCACGGATCAGCTCGTGGCGCCGAAGCTTGCAACGAGAATACCTCGATCGCTTGATCGACTTGACCGTTCCAGGTAGCTCGAGCAACAAGCCGATCACGAGCTTGTCGCTGATGAAGCTCAAGGAGCTCAAGCAGAAGATTGACGGAGCGTTGGCCAACCCAGCAGGTTTGGATGCGTACAGCATCGCTCACTTGACCGAGTGCCAACTGCGAATCACCAAGGCGATGGATGCGATCTACATCTACAATCAGCCAAGTGGTGGCGGAGCACCTCCATTGATGATCTTCGGTCAGCCAACTCCAGGCGCTGTTGCACCTGTTGGAGCATCCGCTCCAGCTTCGTACAACCCTGGCTACGAGAACCCAGGTTACAACTTTGGGGCATCCCCATCGTCGTCGCAGCCAACTGGCGTTCAAGGCCAATCGGCCGAGCCTGCAGCCGTGAAACCAGCTGCCGATTCGTCGACAGCTCCTTAGTTTGCGGTCAGTTAGACTAGCGATAGATTCGAGAGAATTTTAAAGCGACCGACAGAGTCCGAAGGGAAGATATCCCGGAAGGCGAGTCGGTCGCTTTTTTTCATTGTTTCGAGGTGCGGACAAGCACCTTCCCCCATTCTCCTGCGGTTGGGAAGTGCACCCCTGGGGGATCCGTGCCGTGTCTAGCGGATTCTTTGTTTGCGCTGAGGCAAAATCGTGGAACTAGCGTCGACACCATACACTCTGAACCTGTAAGCTCACAAGCTAGTATTTATTAGGGGGATCTTTCGTAGAGGAATTGCGCAATGAACCAACTTGTTCGCACTTGGTTGTCGATCGGGATTTTTTCCTCATGGACGGCGTTCGTGGGGCTGGTCGGATCGTATTCGTTTGCGCAAGAGTTACCCACTCCAAACCCACCTGTGCAAAGCGATGTGCCTGCGGTCGAATCAGGTCGCGAGGGGGCAAATCCTCCCCCTGTGCCCGGTCCTGTTGAGGATCTACCTATTCCCGGTGCAGAACCGGTGGCTCCCGGTGGCTTGCAGTTGGCACCCCCTGCTGGCCCAGCGACGGCAGGCCCAGTGACGGCTGGCCCTAACGCTTCATCGCGCGGCCGCGCGCCGATTGTAATCACACCCCGTAAGAACACAGCGGGGCCGAGTTCGGCTCAAGCTCCCAAAGGTTCACCGATTGCGCCTGCACCTGCGTCTGGGCCTGCTGCTGCTGAACAATTTGAAGGGGGCGGATATCTCGGTTTGATCGCCGAGCCTGTCCAAGGAGGTGGATTCGGGCTGGCTGTTGTTGACGTTACGAACCAATCTCCTGCTTGGAAAGCCGGATTCCGTATCGGGGATCGAATCGTTGGAGTCGGTGGTCAAGCCGTTACCAACCTTGATCAGTTCGCCAATGAACTTGAACGTTACGCACCTGGCTCGCCAGTGAAATTCCTTGTGCAACGCCGAGGTCGTAGCACCAATTTGGTCGCTGTTCTACAAGACCGTACGCTCGCAGGGCAGCTTCAAGGTATGCAGCCTGGAACGGCACTGCCGCTTCAGCCTCCCATTGCGCCAACCCCCAATACTCAAGTTCCCAAACAGCCTTATCAGCCGATCTCGCCGGAGCTTGGGGGGGATGTGCCACAAGTCGCGACCGATCGTGGAAATGTATTTTTGGGTGTATCGGTTACCGATCTTTCCGAAACGTTTCGCAAACAGTTCGGAATACCGCTTTATCGCGGTGCTGCCGTCTCGGATGTCGTCCAAGGCTCAACGGCTGAGCTTGCAGGTCTGCAACCCGGGGACTGCATCTCGGAGATCGACGGTCGCATGATCTTGCGAGCCGAAGATGTCGTCGACTCGATCCGTGGAATCCCTCTCGGCGATTCGATCACCATGGCCTTTTATCGAGGCCGACAAAAGCAGATCGTCCAAGTTCCGTTGCTTTCTGTTGGCATGATTGCCGGCAATGCAAATGCCAACCAAGGGCTTGGAATGAACGCGGAAATGCTTACCCCGGAATACGTCGCTTCACTCCACCAAGAAATCCAGAGGTTGCAGCAGGAAGTGGCCGATTTGCAAGCAAAACTGGCGGACAAGCAGCCTTAGTCGGTGTCGGGGGGGATTTGAAACACAGAGGCACAGAGACACAGAGAGAGCCTGTGTGAAGGATATGGGGACGGGTATAGGGACGGGTATAGGTAAGCTGAATACTGCACCCATTACCGACGGTTCAATATCCAAATACTTGATCGTTCCTTTTACCGCATTCCGAAAATCTCCGTGCCTCTGTGCCTCTGTGTTTCTACCTGTCCGCCCGAAAGAAGTCGGGCTTGGACAACTTTCGTGGATTTTCTCTTGCGTTTCTTCCATTCCTCAAGTTAACTGTAACCTAATGTTGACGCTTTGCACCCAAGCCTCAATGAGTTACTTAGGCCTGCTATCTACCGTAGGGCAATTCCATGAAGAAACGTCCAGAGTCCAACGATCAACGCGCGAAGAACCGAACGGCCAAAAGCCGAACCGGGCGCCGACTAGTAGTTGAAAAACTTGAAAATCGATCTGTGCTCGCCAGCGATTGCTTTCACAACTTTGTGCTTCCAGAAGACACCGATGGCAACGGTTCGGTCTCTCCATTAGATGCACTGGCTGTTATCAACCAGATCAACACGGGGTCCGCTGGTGCTGCAAACGCACCGACATCGAAATTGGTAGATGTCAATGCAGACGACTCCCTCTCGCCTCTCGATGCACTCTCGGTAATCAATTACCTAAACTCGCGAACGACGGATGCAGCAACGACACGTCGCTCAAGCCAAGTCGAAAATGAAAAACGAATCGAGAAGATTGAGCGCGACATCGAACGCAACAAACTGCCACCAAACCAAACTCTCGAACAAGCCCGTCAGATACTCGAAACACTAAAGGCCGGTGGACGCCCAGAACTCGGTGACCACATTGTCAACGGGATCTTGGAATGGGAAGTCGAAGGCCCTGATGACAACGGCAACGACGGCCCTGAAGATGATGGTCCTGATGACAACGGAAACGATGGCCCCGAAGATGATGGTCCAGATGATAACGGCAACGACGGACCAGAAGATGACGGCCCAGATGATAACGGCAACGACGGCCCTGAAGATGACGGTCCTGATGATAACGGCAACGATGGACCAGAAGATGACGGCCCAGATGATAACGGCACCGGTAACGATGACCAGACTCCTGAGAATCTCGAAAAGAAATTCGATCAGTTCGTAAGGAAGCTTTCCAAGCGACTGTCTTCCTTCGGCGTCAACTCGAGTGCCGTTGCAGCGATCGTCACGGAGATTCGCACAGCCCATCAAGATGGCGCTGATCTTACACTCGAGCAAATCCGAACCCGGCTCAACGACCTTGGGGTCAGCCCGAGAGGGATTCTGCCCAGCGGTTTCTTAGGCGAAAAGGTTGAGAACCCAGAGAACCCCGAGAACCCTGAAAATCCAGAGGATCCAGAAAACCCTGAAGATCCTGAGAAGCCAGAAGGGCCTGAAAAGCCCAACTGATTTCTTCCTATCAGTATCTGATCAAAACAGTATCTGATCGAACAACAGAACTCGACTTTATCAATGGCAGTGGGCTAACTACCCGCTGCCATTTGCTTTGATGCTCAGCGGCAAAGCTGCCGGCACCAACCTTCGATATCCATCTATTCCATTTCAAACTGTACTGTCGAAGGTAACTCGCTCCCTGATCGGAATTCCGACTTTGCCGACGCGGTATTAGCTACCAATTCGGCTTTGGCGTCATCGATCTTGTGGTAGTCGAACGATGAGAGTTCAGCGGGTAGTCCCGATGTGCTGGACTCGCGAACTTCGTTCAGGTCATTGGGCAGACGTTTGTTCTCGTCGATGAAGTGCAGGATTGCAAGTCGAGTCAGGATGCAGTCGAAGGTATCGTTGTAATAGCGAGTCCATCTTTCGACTGCCGAGTTGCCAGCGTTTCTGCGAATGATCCTATCGGAGACGATGCTGCGAAGGAGATTCACTTTCATCGTTGGTAGAAGATTCCCTGGGATCATTGTTTTAAGATTTGCAAAATCCATTATAGAGCTCGACGCGTCGACCACTTGCTGAGTCCTATTCGAAGCAGCCCTCGCTTTGGATTCCGTTATCCTATCGCTCCAGTACCGGCGTTGCTCCGAGGAGAGAAGTTTCGCATCGAGGGCGATATGAAGCCCATTAATCAATTCCGAGCTTGCAGAAGACAACCCTACGTAATCAAACTTGGTTTGCAACCGATCAATCGTATGCAAGCGACGATCGACTAATGGTGCATCGCGATCCGCGATCGCTTGGATCAATCCGAGAAAGACGATGCGGGTTGCTTCTCTGTAATCGATATCGATCAACGTATTCGGGCCGTTTTCTAGGACGGGGATAAAAACCTTTTCGTCGCTTTCGCATAGCTCCTCAATCTTGCGAATTACTCCTTGGTGCTTTGCGACGAACTTCGTGACCAAGTCCGGGTGAGCAGCCCAAGCGACTCGGGGTTGGTCATCGGTTTTTTCGGCATCTTGACGCACGAACAAAGTATCGAGCTGGTTTTTGATATACCGACTGCTCAGATTTGCGTTTAGATCGATCCAAGCTTGTGAATCTTTCTTGGAAGTGTGCTTTTCCATGTGATCTACGATATTCGGAGACCCATCGAGAAATTGTCGAAAGGCAGCTTGAGATTCTTCGACTCGCGCAGCGAGTTCACGGCTTGCAACGACTTCGCCTTGGATAAACCACCAGAGGCCAAGCAGCATTGCTAGGATTGCAAGGGTGCTTACCGTAAGCAGGCTCCACATCCACACTGGGGTGTACGCTGGGGTTGCATGTGGTTGCACCGCTTTAGCCGCCACTTCGCTACGACTAGATTGTTGACCACGGACGTTCGGATTACTCATTTTCCACCTCCGGTGCTTTCGTCGATTGAGCAGTTAGGGTTGTACTGAGTTCCTTGGCGATGAACTCCCAGTCACCACGCCAGTGCTTGCATGGAACTGCAATCGTAGGGGTGTTGCTGAGCGCAATAAGGTCGCCGTAGACGTCTGAAGGGGTGTAATAGTAGCCAAGGTTCGACGCTATCTTCTTGCGCATCGCATGGCGTTCATCTTTCTTGTCTAGGTTGAGCAGGTCCCATACATCTTGTGTGAAGACACCTCGACTTCGAAGCATCCGCATCGTGGTGATAAAAGAGACGTTCGCCAAATTCTCGTTGGCTCCGTAACTACCAATCACGTAGCTGCTATAGCCACCGAAAATGTCTGGGGTTTTGTTCGACTTTTTACCAGCGAGGCGAACCTCTGACGTATTTGAATTCCAAGCATTGGCGAGTGCGATTCGCCGGGCACGGTCTCGTTGATCGCTTTCGCTTAGCAGTTGCACCAACTGAGCGTAAAGCGTCTCTCCCATACGTTCCCGATTCTTCGGGTGTCGGCATTCGTTGAGAAGTGCTATTTCAAGCTCTTCTGCATCATCGCAAAAGCGAAGGATTTGTGAGCCTCGAAGTTCGCGGATGAATTTCGGGAGATTCCTCAGGATCGCTTGGTACTGCTTGATCGCTTCGACTTTCTGCGAGTCGGTGGTACCTTCGAGATACTCGATTTCGTTCCGCAATGCGAGGATTTCAGAGGTACACAGTTTGATGCCACCGAAATCGATCCAGCGTTGGTAGGTAGCGATATCCCAGCCAGGCTGAATTAGATTCGCTCGCAGGTCGCGATGCAAAGCTTCATTGTTACCGAATGCGCCGGTGGCTTGGTCGAACTCTTGGGGTGGACTGAAGAACGATGGCGGCATCTCTCTGATGGCCCGATTGCTTGTGATAGCGTGAAGAGACTCAGCGCGAGAGAGCGCAGTAAGTTCCGATCGAAGGCTTGAAGAGATATTGGGAAGTGTTGCCATTCGCACAATCCCGGGAATGATCGGGATCAGCAAACCCACAAAGGCAAACGCTGCATGTTTAGCTTTGAACTGCCAGTTGAATTTTCTCTCCATCCAGTCTTGCATCAACCAATAGGTTGCAGCGAGGAGTGCTGCGAATGGGACTGGTATCAACCACCAAGGAGCTTCCATCGGAATCAAGGCGAAGATGCAGTAGAACAGCATCGCGTTGGCGCTGACGCTTGCTACGATAGTCGCGATGACCGGGCTGTTTAGCAAGTGCGAGACCCATTGGCCTACAGCGTAAATAGCAAGTGCGATTGCGAAGAACCGGCAGGAGTCCATGACCAGCATCGCCAGCGAGAAACTTTGGTAAGGAAGTTCGGCGTTCAAGCGTGCGAGGGTGCGGATGGCAGTCAAACCAACGAGCAGCAGAATCGGGATCCAGTGCCGCGTCACCCATAGCCACTTGGGCGATACGCCTCGATCGGCATAAAACCTGGCCCGCTCCCGCAGGTTGTCACCTTGGAAAGCGAAAACTCCAAGCCACGATATGGCGACTGCAGCGAAGTACAGCCAAGGTGCAGCGATTTGTTCTTCGAATTTAGATATTCTCCCCGTATTGTTGAAATCCAAGTCATTTGGGATTCCGGCAGAGATAGCTACCCCGATGGCGCAAAAGACGAAGAAGGCGGTCCACCACCAGCGATGTTGACGATAGGTTTGCCATAACATGCCGGCGATCGGTGTGACGACCGGTTGTTGCAAAGACTTGGAACCTCGTTCAGCAATCGCTCGGCTATCGCTTGAAGCCCCCCAAGGGATAGCTTGCCACAGACGAGCCAAACAAGGAGTCGAATGGGGGTTCGCACTGAGCTGGCGTTGGCTTGTGCGCCAACCGTCGATCACAAAGTAGCCGGTCCCCAGGACAAGCAGCCCTAGGTAAGTACTTGTTTCCATCCTATCGCGTAAGTAACCGGCACCTGTGTCGAGCAATTCGGAAATACCGTAGGCTGCAAGCCATACTGACAAAGCCACCGGGACGATCATCACCAAAGCGACCAGCGGGGACTCGAATCGCCAAGCGAGTGCAAATCCGGCGAAGGCCAGGAAGAGCGATACCATCAAGTAGTTTGGAAGCAACCAAAGGTTAGTCGGATCGTTCCCGAGCGATCCCGATGCGGACAATGAGCTAGAGAGAGGCCAAGCGCCGTGGCACAGTCCCGCGAAGCAGAAGATGGCGAAGGCTGCGACCCAGACGAAAACTAGGGTGATCAGCATCGCAACGATTTTGTTCCAAGCGATATCCCGGGAGGATATCGGCAGGGATCGAAGCCATAGCAGCGTACGATTTTCTTTCTCGCTACCTACAAGTAAGACTCCCACTCCGGTCGCAAAGAACATTGGTAGGGCAACATAAGCCAACCAATGCCCACGGTCCCAATTGGACGCAGTAAGCTTGCCTGCGAACGCTTCAAACAACAACACGACCAGAGTGAGCGCTATGCCACTGCATAGGATCATCGTGATCAGTGGGGTGGTCTGTTTGATTTCCTTCCATAGTAAAGGAGGAAGCCACAGCCCCTTTGCCGAGTTCGTTGATGGATCCTTGCTCATGATTGGCTGGCCTCCATGTTCTTCGAGGTTCGGTTTGCCGAGTCTGAGGATTGACGCTTGTAAATGCTGTCGCCGCGAGTGCAAGCGACGAATAGTTCTTCGAGAGAAGCAGGTCGGCACTCGGCGCTGAGCACTCCAGGAGCTTTGCGCCAGAAGTCCGAAGCGGAGTGCCCATCGGATTGCACTACCAACTGTTTCTGACGACCTTCGCTGATCTCCGCGAGAATACGAGAAGGCTCAGGGGGATCTTCCAAAGCGATCAGAGGGTCGCTTAGCGATACCGTTACCATCGAAATTGAATCTCTGAGTTCATCCAAAGGCCCGACCAGTTGCAGTTTGCCTTTGTGCATGATCGCGATTTCATCGGCAACACGTTCGATTTCAGCGATTTGGTGACTCGACAAGAAGACCGTCCGACCGGTGGCAGCAACGTTAATCATGCTTTCGAGAAACTCTCGACGCACAATCGGATCCAATCCAGAAGTCGGCTCATCGAGAATCAGCAGTTCAGGATCGTGTGCCAATGCGAGGGATAAGGCGACTTTGGACCGCTGCCCTTTGCTCAACTGTTTGATTTTTCGTCCGATTGGCAAGTCGTACCGTGCGATCAAATCTTGATAACGCTCTTTGAAACCATCCGGGTAAAACGACGCGGTGAACCATCCGATTTCTCCGATGCTCATCCAGTCGTACAAAGCCGGGGCATCGGATACATAGCCGACACGTTTGCGCAATTCGAGGGCTTGGGCGCGGTTTGTCGGGTCAAGCCCCAAGATGCGGCAACTTCCCTCCGTGGGAGCTTGGAAGCCCGTCATGATGCGGATCATCGTGGTCTTGCCAGCTCCGTTCTCGCCGAGCAAAGCCATCACGGTACCGGCGGGGACGCGCAGGTTCACACCATTGAGCGCATCGCAGCCACGGAAGTGCATTTTCAAACCATCGATTTGGATGACATCGTTCATCGCGAACCTCCCAGCAGAAATAATTTGCTAATTGAGAAGATGAGTGCTAGTTGAGATGATGAGATAAAGAAGACGGGTGGTAGGTGTTGTGAACCAGCAAGCATTTATGCAGGTTCTGTATCCGTCATTGTGGAGCCAACTGTCGCGACGTTGCCATCGAGCCGGTCGAGTTGCTCGAGCATCAGACGACGGACCTCCTTCGTGCTCAACCCTCCATGAAGGGCTTCGCTGATCGCCGAACGAACCCGTTCTTCGAGAAGGGCACGTCGAGCTTGTTTACAAACCACAACCGCATCGGAGCAGATCGCAAGCCCTCGGCCTCGCAGCGACTCGGTAATCCCATCGGACTGAAGCAACTGAAATGCTTTCGCGACCGTGTTGGGGTTAACCGCAAGCTGTACGCTCAGAGCGCGTACGCTGGGTAGAAGCTGACCGGGAATAAGCACGCCGTCGGCGACGGCAAATTTCACTTGCCGGACAATCTGCTCGTATATCGCGATCCCATTGCTTGGATCGATCGAGAAAAACATAGCCTAAGCCCTCCAAAGTAATTGGACTGGTGTTCTAGTTAAGTATTACACCAGTGCGGTAGGCGTCAAGAGTGGGTGGGAGATTTTTTCGCGGTTGGTACGTTTGAGGAACGGTATACTGCTCGCAGCCCTGATTGCTGCAATGCAGTACTGCTTGATCTGCACGGCTTGATCTGCACGGCTTGCTGTCTATCCAAACGCAATTTCAACTTGATAAGGCAAAAGCGAATGAATCAACGTCCTTGGTGTTCGAGATATTTCGAGATCGTGCAACTTCTTTGCTTCTGCACGCTCGTCGGATTGTTTGCTGTGGCCTTATGTGGATTGGGTCAAGCAAGTGAGCCTGCCCGCGTTCAAGCGACTGAGCCTGTCTCAGCGACGTCGGACAATCCCAACTTCGATAAGCCCAATCTCGACAATCCCAACTTCGACAAACCCAACTTCATCGTCATCTTTTGCGATGATCTTGGATGGGGGGACCTGGGTTGCTTTGGCAATCCGATCATCCGAACCCCGAATCTCGATCGCATGGCGGCGCAAGGCCAGCGCTGGACGCAGTTCTATGTGGCAGCTCCGGTGTGTACTCCGAGCCGAGCGGCTTTGATGACAGGTCGTTATCCGATTCGTAACGGCATGTCGAGTCCAAGAGGGGTGTTGTTTCCGAATTCAGGAGGTGGGCTACCCCTAGAAGAAGTAACTCTTGCGGAGATGCTTCAATCGCAAGGGTACGCCACCGGAATTGTCGGCAAATGGCACCTCGGTCATCTACCGAAGTACTTGCCGGGTCGCCAGGGCTTCGATGAGTACTTCGGCATCCCATATTCGAACGACATGGACAAGGTAGCTGGACCTGGGTATCGCGCGGAGGTCGTGAAAGATTCACAGTACTATCCCGAAATCGCGCACTACAATGTTCCGTTGATGCGTGGTGATCAAGTCATCGAGCGTCCAGCCGACCAGAACACGATCACGCGTCGATATACCGACGAAGCCGTCGCGTTTATTCGCAAGCATCGATCGCAACCGTTCTTTCTGTATCTGCCCCATTCGATGCCACATATTCCGCTGTTCGTCTCTGAGGAGCGACGAGGGCTCTCAGCAGCCGGTCTGTACGGCGATGTGATCGAAGAGATCGACGCAAGCGTCGGTCGGGTTCTCGATGCGCTTCAAGAATGTGAAATCGACGAGCGAACGGTGGTTGTCTTCTCTTCAGATAATGGACCTTGGTTGTCCTTCGAGACGCATGGAGGATCTGCGGGGCCTTTGCGAGGTGGCAAGGGGACAACGTTTGAAGGAGGGATGCGAGTCCCGACGATTTTTCGATGGCCAGGAAAAATCCCTCCGGGGGTGCAGCCTGCACTCGGTTCGACGCTGGACCTGATGGCAACCTTCGCATCGCTCAGTGGCGCACAGTTACCTCGGGATCGCAAGCTTGATAGTTACGATCTTTCGCCAGTGTTGCTTGGCGGCCAAGGGAATCCGCGAACGGAAATGTTCTACTGGACCAATGCGAAATTGCATGCGATCCGTCAGGGAGCTTGGAAGCTTCACGTCAAGATGCGAGAGCCTGTAAATTATGGCAAAGAGGTCGCTTTGGCAGCACCGGAGTTGTATCACGTCGAGAGAGACGTCAGCGAACGGCACAACGTGGCGGAGAAGTATCCCGAAGTCGTATCGAAGTTGCTCGAGCGTATGGAAGCTCACCGAGCAGACATTGAACCGCATCCAGATATGTTGGCAATTCCATTGGTGGAGCCCAGCAAACCCCAATGAAAAAAGCCTGCCGGGTGTGGCAGGCTTTCGGAAGTTGTCAACTTGCATTCCGCTTCGCGATCAAACTTGTTAGGTGATCGCGTTGCGGAAGGAGTCTTTGCGGTAGCGAACTACCACATGAATTCTCCACCGATGGTGAACCCTTGGTACACCACATCGGAGTTGTTGTTGATGAATGGTTGCCGAGCACTTCCTGGCAGGAACAAGGAAGGTGGAGCACCGTTGAAGTTATCCCCTGCGAGTGCTACGTTGTCGATCCAAAGGACTTGGTACGACGATCGCAAAGCAAACGATTGGTTCAGGCGATAGACCATCTGCGGTGAAAGCTGGGTGATGTAAGCCGTGCGGTTATCCAGAACTCGTTCGCGAATTTCGGGGATGCCGAAAGCTGGAAGCGAGTTTGCATAGATCGACGTCTCTTGTTCCGAGCGGTTGTTGTAGATACCAGTCTTGAGTTCGACCCCAAGCTTGATACCTGGCAAGAAGTTGTACCAAAGGTCTCCACCGACTTGCCAACCGACCAACGCGTTGCGAGTCGCTACGTTGTAATCGAAGAAGCGAAGTCCGTTGTTTGCTGCACCGTTGTTATTCTCACCGGTAGCAGTGAACCGTGAACCTTCATCCAAATCCAAGTATCTCACACCGGTCAAGAAGCTTCCTTGGAAGTATCCTGCTGGTTCGGCCCAACGACGGCGAATACTGATCTCACCGTTGTGAAGTTCCGATCGGTAATCGAGTGTGTGCAAGTAGGAACGGTCCGAATCATCGAAGCCGCCTGCTGGCAAAGTACCGAAGTTGCTGATGAAGCTGTAGAGGTTCGCGTTGGCACTTCGAGCTTCGGCATATGCATCCGAAGGATCGAGGATTCCAAAGTAACCGAACTCAAGGTTCGAACCTGGGCCGACTTGTACGTTGATTTGTGCTGCTAAGCCAGCTTGCATTCCATCGGGAGCAACGTTATCCGTGGTAAGCACATAGTTGCCGGAGTTCGCACCGAGCGAAGAGACGGCAAAGCCAGTGCCACCCGAAGTCCGTTGCAAGCCGATCCCTTCGAGCGAAGCGTCGAACCAGCGTTGACTTGCGATGCCACCTTCGCCGTAAGGAACGAACAGCGCAGGAAGTCCGGCGAGGAGTCCACGGCAGTTCCCGAACAGTCCGAAGGGGCTGCGACCGAATCGGTCGACGTGGGCTCCGCCGCAACCTGGGCAAGGTCCGCCGCACTCAGGGCAGGGGGGTGGTGGCATGCCGGGTCCCATCATCCCCGGATCCATCATTCCCGGTCCCATCATGCCTGGGCCGCCCATCATGCCCGGTCCCATCATGCCGGGTCCGCCCATCATGGCAGGGTCCATTGGACCACCCATCATGCCTGGGCCGCCCATCATTGGGTCAGCGCCAACCATCGGCACCCCTTCCATGGCCGGATTCATCGATGCTGGTAACGTTCCGGCAGGCACTCCGCCCACCGAATACGCTTCCGCCGGAATCCCTCCTAGCGGCAAGCCCGTTACGGGTGCGTCTTGCTCCACGTAACTGACTGGCATCGCTACTTGGCCACCCGATGCTGGGGATTTATTCGTTCCCCAGCTACCAGGCTTCTGCGCCATTCCCTGTCCGCTCGACCCAGCCAGGGCCATGCTCGCCATCAAAGTAAGTTTCCAGCCTTTGAAGAGCCTCATCGATTTCACTCCAGTGCGATTGCAACCGGTTCCTCCGTCTCCATCCCGTCAATTGGAATGGCAGGAATACCCTATACCAGCGGATTTATCGGCACGTCCGGTATCAAACGTTCGACGAATCAGAGTTTTTCTCGTTACAGTCGTCAAAATTGGGAATGCTAGCTTGCTCAATCCTCCGTTACCAACTCGCCATTCCTCGCAGTTTCCCAAAATCCTACCCAGACCCACCCACAACCCGTTTTTAACCTCCCCGTTTTCCCCCCGCACCTCCATGGATTACACTGCTTGCTCCTTTGAAGTCTCCCTGCGGGAAACTCGCCAAAGGGAAATCTCCGCAGAAGTCTTCCTCTATTCCATATCAATTCCCGATCAATTCCCCACCCTGAAATCCTACTCCACCCGCTAAAACGACTATGCTCACAAGCAAACTTATCCACCCAACGATCTCCCGTATCTTGGGCGAAGCCGGTCACCATGCGACGATCTTGATCGCTGATGGAAACTACCCAGCTTCCAGCAAACGAGGTCCCCGCTGCGAACTCGTTAGCTTGAACCTCATGCCCGGATTGGTTACCTGCGATCAAGTCCTGCAAGCGATCTTGTCCGCAATCCCCATCGAAGCGATTTCGGTCATGATGACCGAAAAGACAGGGCCTTACGCTCTCGAATCCGACCCGCCGGTCTGGTCCGAGTATCGCAAGACGATCAAAAACTCCGGACTCGACCTCGATCTGAAACCTATCGAGAAGTGGGAGTTCTACGAAGCGGTCGCAACCCAAGACCACGTACTTACCGTCCAAACCGGCGATACGCAGCGCTATGCGAATATCCTTTTGAGCGTCGGTGTTCGGATGTTTCCCCAAGGCTAACGATTGCGTTGCCGCTACGGCAACTTTGATGGCAACTCTCACGGCGATTTTTACGGCGACTTTTACGGCGACTTTTACGGCGATTTTCACGGCGACTTTGCACTAACACAAACGCAGCAACCTTGCCAATGCAACCTCGCAACGACAACCTTGCCAATACAACCTCGCCACTCCACTCGCACTTCGAACGCCACTGCAAGAGCAACCGAAAGCACCACTGCGAACTGAACCGCAATAGAACCACTACGAAAGTACTCCCCCTTATGAGTCCTCTAAGCCCTATCGCTGGCCAAGTTTTCTTTGGGACTGCTAGGCGTGCGCTGATCCTCGCCGCGTGCTTCTGTTGGGGAGAACTCTCTCCTGCGGTGAACGCCCAAGACCCGGCTGCTGCAACAACATTAGGGGCGACCCGTTTTCGCGGTGATGACGGTACAGGCTTCTTCCCAAAATGCCGTGTCGCAGTGCCATGGAAAGACGAAGCGGTTACGAAACTCGATCTTCCCGGCATCGGAAACGGCTCTCCGGTGATTTGGAGTTCGCAACAGCAACCACGTCGGGCGTATTTGCTCTCCGCTAATCCCGAGAATGCTACTCGCTACGTCATTGCTGTCGATCTTCCTACCGATGCGGCTGCTCCTAGCAGCATCGCATGGACCAAAGAGTTCCCCTCGTCGAAACACAAGCTTCATCAATTCAGCACGTACGCTTCATCAACCCCTGCGGTCGATCAAGACGGTATCTACGTCGCTTGGGCTGACCCGGAGCATGTGGTTGTCAAACACTTCTCTCACGATGGCCAAGAAAAATGGTCTCGCGATTTTGGTCGTTACGTTTCGCAACACGGCTTCGCGACTTCTCCAATCCTCGTCGATGACAAAGTCATTCTGCTCGATAGCCAAGACGCGGAAGAGCTTGAACCAGGAGTTGCGCCGGGGGAAGACCGAATGCTTGCGCTCAGCCGAACTACCGGCGAGACGATTTGGGAGAAGAAGCTACCGACGAAGCGAGTCTGTTATGGATTGCCGAACGTACGGGTTCTGCCTGATGGTAAAAAAGAGCTCGTCTGTGCGACGACCGCGTTAGGTATTTTTGGGATGGATCCACAAACGGGAGAGATCTCGTGGAACCACGATTGTTTCAAGCAGCGAGTATGCTCTTCGACGGTTCTTGCCGGCCCGCTTGCAATCGCAACACACGGCTCGGGTGGCGGACGGGATAACTTGTTGGTCGCCTATGATATGGAATCGAAACAAGAGAGGTTTCGCATTCAGCGAGCTGCTCCTTACGTTCCCACTCCAGTAGCAGCAAATGACTTGTTGTTCTTGTGGTCGGATGCAGGAGTCGTCTCGTGTGTTCGATTAAGTGACGGTACTGTTCGATGGAGCGAACGGGTCGGTGGAAACTTTTTCTCTTCACCGATCCTCATCGGCGATCGTTTGGTCAATGTCTCCGACACTGGGGAAGTAACAGTACTGCAAGCGAGCGAAGCTTACCGCAAGCTTGCGACGATCTCGACGGATGCCGCTGTTCGCTCGACCCTTGTCCCCGCCGATGATGTCCTGTTGTTGCGAACGTACGAGCAACTCTGGATCATCCGCTAACGAGTCCTTTAACTATCTCATGCGTTCATGAAAATACTTTTCGATCAAGAGACGATCCGACAAGGGATCGAGCAACTTGGCTCTACCCTTCGCCGCGAGTACGGACAAAACCCAATCACGGTTGTGGCGATTATGACCGGCTCGATCGTGATGCTTGCGGATCTGATCCGTTGTCTTGATATGCCACTGCGGATTAGCTTGATTCGCGCTTCGTCCTACCGTGGTGGTGTAACCTCCGGTGACCTGCACGTCGAAGAACTCGAGCGACTCGATATTCAAGGTCGCGATGTTCTGCTGATCGATGATATTTTCGACACCGGGAAAACGCTTGCCGAAGTCAGCAATCGCCTTGCGTCGCTTCAGCCTCGCTCGCTCAAAACGGCTGTATTTCTCAATAAGCAAGGGACGGCTCAAGTCGCAATGGAACCAGACCATAGCGTCTTTAAGATCCCAAATGAGTTCGTTGTCGGATACGGACTCGACTACGATGACTTCTATCGCAATCTGCCGTTTGTCGCTGTGATGGAGCAATCTGATCTTGAGGAGCATTCCCGCCGTATCGAACCCAACGCTCAATCGAGGTGAGCGATGGCCGTGGTCGAGCAGCAGGGAACCAAGAGCAATAGTCCGACGCTACCTCTGCGATTGCTGGTGGTAACTCGCAAGTATTGGCCGGTGGTCGATGAAGCGTGCATGCGGTTGATGCACTGGATCGATCATTGGAAATCTCTTGGGGTCGACGTGCAGATTGTGACGGCTCGCTGGAATAAGGCTTGGCCAACCCAAGCGAACTTGCGAGGTGCGCAAGTGCATCGATTGGTTCCACCTCCGAACTCACAATGGAACGAGGGAGCTTTTCAGCGCAGTGTTGCCGCATGGGTTCACAAGCATGCTTCATCCTTTGACGCTGTCTACTTCGATGCTGCCGACGGATTGCTCGCGACCTTCATCGCGAAATGCAAGAACCTTCTCTTGCCTGCGATCGCGCGGGTCCCAAGCGACTTTCAGTTGAATGCTCGGCCTCGCGGTTTCGGGGCGATGACACCGTCGATCGATCATGCCTTGCGGCAATGCCATGCGCTTGTGACCCCATCGGCAAACACAAGTCGGCAACTTGCCGAGCAAGGGATCCGGTCAGCGAGCATTTCGGTGATACCCGATTTAGTCAGCCTTCGGATTCATCGGTCGAAAGAGGAGCGGGAATTCGCGGGACATGCGTTGTTTCATGCATCGAGCGATTTGGTCATCCCTGGATTTACCGACTTGGCGATCCACTTCGGTGATTCCTCTTTTCCGCAGTTGCAACCGGTTCTGAAATCCACTTGCGATCTGCTCGACCGAGGACATCCCATTCGGCTCTGGTTGGTGGGGATACGACAAGACACTTCGCAAATCTTTGAATGGATCAAACTTCGCGGTTGGCATCGAGAAATTCTTCTGTTCGATGGTTTCGATGTGCTTGATGATTTGGTCCAAGCCGCCGATCTAGCCATTGTTTCCAATCCAGAGCAGTCCCTGCAATACTCCACGAACTTGTTGCTCCAAGCGGCTGTACCTACGATTGTTGCGGAATCGTCCGCGACCTTGGAGTGGATGCCAAGCACACCGCTGCTCAAGACCTATTATTCGGCGGAGAGTCTTACTACCCAATTTCACGATTGGATTGGACATCGAGACCAGTGGGGGAACGAAGCGATTGGGCTACGCAATTTCTTCCAACGGCATTATCCTTTCGAGCACGCTCTAGATCGCTGGAGAGAAGTTTTTACGAATATCACTGCGAGGCAGCGGGGCAACTTGTGAGTTCTCTAAACCGCATCAAGCTCTGTTTGATCATCCCGACCCTCGAGCGAGGAGGTGCAGAGAAACAACTCTCGCTTTTAGCTAAAGGTTTGGACCCTGCTGGTTTCGATACCACGGTCATCGTGTTGACGCGATCAGGGCCGCTTGAATCTGAACTTCGCGCAGCGGGTGTGCATGTCGATGTGATAGGTAAGCATGCTACCGGCGATCCAATCGCGTGGTACAAACTCTACAGCAAGCTCAAGAAGCTTAGGCCTGATATAGTCCATACGTGGCTCTTTGCGGCTAATGCGTATGGTCGATCGGCTGCGAAGGCCGCCGGAGTGCGAGCTGTCGTCGGCTCGGAACGCTCAGTAGACCCCTGGAAAGGTACTTGGCAACTCTCCATCGATCGATTCCTGGCGAAACGGACCCAAGGAATCTCGACCAACAGCCAAGGCGTTGTCGATTTCTATGACTCCAAGGGGATCGCGCGCTCGAACTTTACCGTAATTCCCAACGGAATTCCTCCCCGCGATCCGGCAAAAGATATCTCGCGCGAAGAAGCATTCCGAAGACTTGGTATCCCGTTACATCACAAGTTGATCCTCTCGATCGGACGACTCTGGGCGCAGAAAGGGTACAAGGATCTGATTTGGTCCGCAGAGATGTTGCGGGTGTTAAGAGGTGATATTAGCTACGTCGTGATTGGAGAAGGCCCAGAACGCCAGCGACTCGAAGAGTATCGCGATAACATCCGCGCAGCGAGGGAAGTCTATTTGGTCGGGCACCGAGACGATGCCGCACAGATTCTTCCTCACGCCGATCTTTTATGGAATGGTAGCCTTTATGAAGGACAATCCAATGTGTTGCTCGAAGCCATGCAAGCAGGGGTTGTGACTCTGGCAACGGACATTCCAGGAAATCAAGATTTAGTCGACAATGAGCAAACCGGAATCCTGTTCCCTTTGGGGGACGTCGATCGTCTCATGCGAATTTCGCATCATTTGCTCGATGATTCCGAGCGAAGGCATCAATTGAGCCTTGCCGCAAAAGCAAAAATCGAACAACAACACACCGTACCCGCGATGGTCCAAGCTCATGAAGCTTGGTATCGAAAGTTACTTACCCAATGAAACCAACATCCGATTCTGAGCTGATTCAACTTCGATCCGCAATCTGCGATACATCGATTGCTCTTAGCGAAGCGGCCGTACAAGCGTTGCTCGAACCGCTCGATTATCCATCCGTCGACCTTGCGTTTGTGCCCGGCGACCGACTCGTGATCGCATTGCACGATAACTTGCCAAACCCCTTTGGCATCTTGACTCCAATCCTCGATTGGCTCATCCGGCAGCTTGAACCCAAGAACGTTTCGATCACGGTTGTGATTTCAGAGAATCATCACGCGTTCCCTAAGAAACTTGCGAAGTGGCTTGCGGATCATCACCCGAGCAAATCGCTGGTTTCCCAGGAGGAGCTTAGGCAACGAGAGACCGTTGGGAGCGATACCGATCCTGCGAACAGTGTTGGAGACTCAAGTGTTGGAAATTCATCCGACGAAATACGAGTCGTCGTGTACTCGCCAGACGAACCTCAATCGCTCGAGTACATCGCTGCCTCTGACAATGCAGAGCCGATGTATTTGCAACGAGAGCTAGTCGAAGCGGACTTTGTGATTCCCATCTACCGTTGGCTTGAGCCGAGCGATCCTCGCGGCCCGGATCCGTATGTCGTCTTGCCCGCTTTCGCTGACGGCCCTACGAAGCTTCAGTATGCCAAGCAGTGGTTAATGCAGTCCCCTGCGAGTTCCACAAGATCATGGAGTCAGCAAACAGGCTGGTTGCTCGGCGTACAATTCACCGTAGGAGTGGTACTCAACCACGACGGCCAAGTCGGGATGCTTGCAGCCGGCAATCCGGAAAGTGTCGCCCAAGCTTGTTCGCAAGCGGTCGTCAGTAAACATACATCGGCAGCAGTACAAGCTCTTGATCTTGTTGTCGTTCGAATCATTCTTCCGGACCTAAGCGAAGGGTCGCGTGGGACGCGGTGGGACGAAGTCGCCAGCGCGGCTTGGATCGCCGAAAAGTGGTTGTCTCCTACCGGTCGGATCGTGGTCGTTGCCGATAAACTCATGGTCGCCACCGAAGGGATCAGCTCGTTGGCTTCGGACGAGCCCGATGCGGAGTTGATTCAAGAGCTCCTCAGTGGCCCCATCGATGATGCTTTTCCAGCTGCCCTTCTTCGCTCCGTGCAGTCCAGACGCAGTATCTATCTGCAATGCCAAGTCGATCCGGAAACTCTGGAATCGTTGGGATTTGCTTCGATTGCAAACGCTTCGCAGCTCGAGCGTCTGATCAATGGCGCGGGGCGTGTCGGTGTGTTAGAGTATTGATTAACATGTTTAACGATCTCGTGATAAACTATTGGCTGACTTCGGATTCGCCCAATCCGTCCGAATTCAATCCCGTCTAAACGCCCAAAATCGTCTGATAGTTTCCCGGACTACTTCTTCGATTGAGCAGCAAGAGCGCGATTATGACCAATGGGCAAAGGGCGCATCGGTTCGCCATAGGCGAGAACCTGCGTTTTATTGAGCATCCAAGCGGACTGACTGTAGGGCAGGTTGCTACCGAGCACTGCGACGGTGAGTTCTTCGTTCAAGGTGCGCATGTCACGCGATATCACCCGACATGCGATCCCCATCCGATTCTTTTCCTAAGTCAGGAATCCCTTTTCGAATTCGGTAAACCGATCCGTGGCGGAATTCCCATTTGCTTCCCATGGTTCAGTGCCCATCCAAGCGATCCGAGTTTGCCTGCTCACGGTTGGGCTCGCATCAGTGCCTGGGAGTTAGTTTCTTCGCGACGTGTCGAAGACGACATACAAATCGAATTCCAATTCTTCCAAGAACCTTTTGAACTGGGCTATATCGTCCGGTTTGGGAAGATGTTTCGCGCTGGGTTTTCTGTAACCAATACCTCGGCGAAACTTCAATCGTTCGAACTGGCGTTGCATACCTATTTTCAAATTAGCGATATCGCGTCGGTGCGGATCGAAGGTGACTTGCGCAGTTGCCCTTTCCTCGATCAGCTTACGGCCAGCGAGTTTCAACCCGAATATAAAGCGATTACATTCGAGAAAGAGACCGATCGGATCTACGAAGGTAAAGCATCGGAGATTCGGTTGATCGATTCCGGATGGAAGCGTACCATCCATATCAACTCCGAAGGCTCGGAATCGACGATCGTTTGGAATCCGTGGATCGATAAATCAAAACGGATGAAGGATTTCGGAGATGACGAGTATTTGAAGATGTGTTGTATTGAGACCGGAAACGTGCGGCGACGCGCTGTTGCGATCGCACCCGGCGAAACGCACACGACATCTTTAAAGATTCGTTCAGCAGCCCATGCGTGATCGCTGCGCGGGTGCCTGTGTATAATCAGGGTACGATAGCCGCGAACTACCTCTCTCCACTGATCGTCGAACGACATCGGGGGTCAATTCGCTTCTTCGCTCGCAAAGGAATCCAAAGTTTGATGAGACAGTCACTTACCATGCTTCCGCTTACCAGCCCTCTGCTTACCAGCTCCCAGCGACCCGTTTCGCGATTCGGCCTATCGATTGGTACTTTGCTGATCGTTGCATTCTCGTTTGTGTTGGCAGGTTGTCTGATCGGTGACCAAAGAGGGGTTGCACAAGAGCCAGCGAAGAAGCTTCCAGTAACGGGTGAAGTCTTTCGTGTGGAAGAGCGCGAAGCGTTCGTGATCCCCGCGAAGGGGGCTTTTCGCGAAGCGAGTAAGCCTTGGGTGTGGTATGCACCAACCCTTCCGAATCTTCCTGGTCCCGAAGAGCGATGGATGTTCGAGCGGTTTCAGCAAGCGGGCATTGCGGTTGGTGGAATCGATGCTGGAGAGTCGTATGGAAGCCCTGATGGGAATCGAGTATTCGATCTGTTTTATGCGGAAATGATTCGGCGGGGTTATTCATCCAAGCCCGTGTTGTTGGGTCGATCGCGAGGTGGATTGCAAACCCTTTCGTGGGCGATCAGCCGTCCCACTCAAGTCGCGGCGTGGGCTGGGATTTACCCTGTCTGTAGCCTTGCAAGCTACCCGGGTATTGAGCGTGCTGCGGGTGCTTATCAGTTGACTCCCGACGAGTTGCGAGCGAAGTTATCGAGTTTCAATCCTGTTGATCGGATCGATGTGTTGGCAAAAGCGAACGTGCCGTTGTTTGCTATTCATGGGGATGTGGATCAAGTCGTGCCGTTGGAAGCAAACTCAGGAGCGGTTCAAGCTCAGTACAAGAAGTTAGGGGCACCGATGGAGTTAGTGATTCCGCCTGGACAAGGCCACAACATGTGGGACGGATTCTTTCAGTGCAAAGAGCTCGTCGACTTCGTGATTAAAAACGCCCAATAAAAGTAGCTTGATCGTATGCCAAGAGACTTCATGTTCTCTTAGGCGGTATAGTTTAGGGCAGAGAGTAAACGCCCATGCACCTTTGAGGAAACACATTCATGACCAAGTCCATCACGAAAACCATAAGCAAATCGCAGTACGGTTTTGAGAGTCTAAGAACATTTGTCATTGCCGCTTTTGCGATGTTGTGGGTTGGAGCGATCGATTCGGTCAGTAGCGTTGCTGTGGGGCAAGGTGCTGCATCGACGGAATCGCGTTCGAAGGAATCGAGTTCGGCAGCTCAGACCTTTTGGATTGGTGGTTATGGGCCGGGGATTTATGCAAGCCGACTTAATCCAGATGGTTCGATGGTTGAGCCGAAGCTTGTGGCGAAACAGACGCGAGCTTCGTTTTTCGTTTTGCATCCGAAGCTTGATGTGCTGTATGCGGTTGCAGAGTCCGCCATCAACGACCCCGGTAAACAAGACGCCGGTAACAAAGACCCTGGGCGTGCTGCGAGCCTTGTGGCTTATGCGTTTGACCGTGCCGCATATGAGCGAGGTGAGTTAGCCGATTTGAAGTTGATCAACGTTGAGCGAGTTCACGGGAATGGACCGTGTCATGTGACGCTTGACTCTCAAGGTCGATTTGCGGTTGTGGCCAATTACGGAAGTGGATCGGTATCGTTGTTTCCGATACGAGCAGATGGAGGGTTGTATGAAGAGTCGTCGACTCTGCAGCATCAAGGCAGTGGGCCGAATCAAGCTCGACAGGAGAAGCCACATGCGCACTGCTCGATGGTTGATCCGACGGATCGTTGGGTTCTCGTTTCGGACTTGGGTGCAGATAAAGTGTTCGTCTATCAGCTTGATTCACAATCCAAGCGGTTGGTGCCTGGTCCGAATCCGTCGTTTGACTTAGCGCCCGGCAGTGGGCCGAGGCATTTGAGTTTTCATCCCAATGGCAAGAATGTTTATGTGATTAACGAGTTGAACATGACTTTGACGAGTGCGGCTTGGGATGCACAAGTTGGCAAGCTCACGGAGATTCAGACGGTTAGGACCGTGGGAGAGAGTTCATTGCAGGGGAGTTGGTCGACAGCGGAGGTGCTTGTGCATCCCTCGGGTCGATTTGTGTATGGATCGAATCGGGGGCACGATACGATTGCATTGTTTGCGGTGGGTCCCAAGGATGGTGCGGCGGTGCGGGTGGAGAATTTTTCCACGTTAGGCAAGACTCCGAGGAACTTCCGCATGGATTCGACGGGTGTTTATTTGTTGGCGGAGAATCAAGACAGCGACACGATTCATTCCTTTAGGATTGACAGTGCAACAGGCTTTTTGAAGCCGACGGGGCACTCGATATCAGCCCAGAAGCCCGCGTGTATCAAGTTCATGTTGCCGTTGGAGTCCAAGCCGTAGGCAGCACGGTTGATGACTCGATAGGGTATTCGTACTTGAAGAGAGGGGTACCTGTATTCGATAGTCCGCGCGGTTTTGTGTCAGACGGGTCAGACAGGTCCGACAGGTCAGACAGGTCAGACAGGTCAGACAGGTCAGACAGGTCAGACAGGTCAGACAGGTCAGACAGGTCAGACAAGTCCGGCAGGTCCGACGGGTCCGACAAGTCCGACGGGTCCGACGGGTCCGACAAGTCCGACGGGTCCGACAAGTCCGACAGGTCCGACAGGTCCGACAGGTCAGACGGGTCAGACGGGTCAGACGGGTCAGACGGGTCCGACAGGTCCGACGGGTCAGACAAGTCCGACAGATGGTATGTGCATATCAACCCAATACCCCAGACAGGATTCGAACCTGTGACCTCAGCTTTAGGAAAGCCGCGCTCTATCCAACTGAGCTACTGGGGCGACAATGTTTTCGTTGGCCAAGTCAATTCTAACGGTTTTGCTATACGACGTTTTTACGACGGGTCGCAAATCTAGGTGACCGGACTTGTCACTACTATAGTGAATAATTTTGCCATCGTCTTCATGGTTTAGCAACTTTTCGAAAGCGGTAATCAATGAGAGAGCCTTATTTCAATTCACGTCGTAATGGCTGGTACCTTCGAACTGGCAAAACGGAGGTTTTTTTAGGGAAAAGCGAAGAGATCGCTTGGAAAGAGTATCGGAAACTCTTGGCATACTCCACTTCAAGTGGTGAAGAAGCGACGGTCTCGGGAGTACTGCTGGCATACCTCGACGAATTGCGGCCAACGGTAACGACCGAGAGATATGTTAAAGTGGCCCGGTACGTTCGACAGTTTATCGCGTGGATTGGGGACTTTCGCGAAGCATCAGCCCTCAGTCGTAGCGATATTCTCAGATGGCTGAATGAAAACAAGGCTTCTGCGGATAAGCCTCCGCGATATTGGAGTGTCGCTGCTAAGCGAGATGCTGGGCAACTCGTCCGCTCAGCTCTTCGGTGGGCGATGAACGAAGGAATGATCTCGAAGAATCCCGCAGCCAACATGAGGCTTGAGCAACCTGCCCCACGAACCACTACTATAGATTATGAAACACACAAGCGACTTGTCCTCGATGCAATGTCTTCGAATAAGTCTCGTTCGTTCGCACTTTATTTGATCGCTTCTCGATGCGGAGCTAGACCCCAACAGATTCGGGAGGTTTCTAAAGCGAACATCTTCCATAACGGCCAAGCGTGGGTTTTCACTAAACACAAGACCAAGGGGAAAACGGGAAAGCCATTGGTTGTCCCACTCTCTCCCTGCTTACAGACTTTGTCTCGGATCCTTGCCGAGAAACGCGAAGGAAATCTCTTCCTTAATGATCGAGGTGTGCCGTGGAGAAAAGACGCGATTGCCCTACGTCTGCGCCGCATGCGAGAGAAACTCGGCATCAAGGGACTTGTGGCATATTCCTATCGTCATACGTTCGCGACCGACGCTCTCTTATCCGGTACTCCGATCGCTACCGTTGCCGCAATGCTTGGACACACCGATACGAAGATGGTAAGCCAAGTTTATGGACACTTAGATCAGCACACTTGGCACTTGATTCAGGCTGCTACTCAGACGGCTGTGCATCGCCTTCAATCAAATCAGAGTCCACCCAATCGCCTCCGGTAGTTTCTAAGGCTACCTTTGCGAAGTAAGACTCAATTTGTTCCATGAGCCGATATCCCTCGGATTCGGCCTCCGCGATCGAGTGAGCCCAGGCTTTGCGAATTCTGCGTGCTTCTTGAATTGCCTGCGATTTCCGTTCATGTGGCTTGCCGATCTTTCGGTCTCCAAGCAGAACTCTCCACTGACCTCGTGATTTCTCCAAATCGATCGTCAGGACGGAGAAGAGCGAGGACCGTGCTCGATTATAGATCTTGGACATTTAGTTCTCCCCTCGCGCGAAGCGTATCGCAAATGGCGAAATTTCACGCTCTTTGATGGCGTGGGGTACCCGGCCCATTTTGTTTTCGTATTGCTCAAGAGTATGCAACGCAATCCGATAGCGAACTCGCTTACCAGAAGTCAATGCAACTGCTTTGATAGCCCCGTTGCGAACCAATTTTCGAACGAGGTCTGGGGAACAATCCCAGCGTTTGGCAACAGATGCCGTAGATAGATATTGTGTACTCATAGTCCCAGTGAACGCAAAAGTTTTCGCGAATCCTGGCAGGGCCTGGGACGACTCGATAAGACAGTCTATCTAGGAAAACTTTTTTGGCAACCTTGCACCCAGTGACCAAAGGTGTCAGCAACCGGCATAGACTTCCCAGACGATATTTTTAGCTAGCATCGCAGGGTTCCGGAAATGATCGCTTACGACCAAGTACTCTACAACGTGTATGTAAATCACCCAAGGGAGGGGGTGCAGTTAATCGGAGAAGGACTCAACTCAGAGAATGCCGTTCAATTGGCGACCAAGATGTTCGTCGATTCGAAGTGGAAGATCGATACGCAGATCGTTCCAGTTCCCGCCATTCTCTATGACAAGAGGAGTCGCAAACATGCTCCATGAAATCTGCGGGAGGGTTGACCTGCCCCAAAGGGCAATCAGTCGCCGGAGGCCTTCTTTTTACGACTGGCCACCTTCTTTTTGGTCGCCACCTTAGCTGGAGCCCGCTTGTTACGCTGCGTCCCGAGTGGGATGGGTGTCCCGACAGAGGCTTGATAGCGGGATACTTCGAGTGACTGGATGAACGATCGCAGTCGCTCGATCCCATTTCGTCCACTCGGAATTCCGTATGTACATAGCATCTCCCCCGGTTGCTTGCTCGCTTCTGCTTCCGCCTTACGGAGAACCACTAGGAATGAATCCAACTGATCCGCGAATGCTCGGAGTTCGGTAACGGTAATGGGTTCTGCTGTCTTTAGGTTTGTGTTCGCCATAGCTCACTAAAAGTAAGCATGAAAAAAAATTTTGCAACTCTGAACATTAAGTGCGGCACATGTTTGCGTGTATATGAAATCGATTCGGCACGGGCAAGATTCGTTTTTTCGCAAAGATGTATTTGCATTTTTGCAAAACTGCGCATATAGTCGTTTGCGGCGTGGCAAGCGTCTCGGGTCGGAAGCGGGCTTGTAAGCAATGTGGAGCAGCACCCAACACGATTCCTTGCCACCCCATTCGATCGGTAGCTCAACGGTAGAGCAGACGTTAGGTCATCCCGAAGCGTTGGTTGAAGGTTCAAGTCCTTCCCGGTCGGCTGTGTTTGGCTCCTGGCAGGGCCTGGGTAGTTTGGGTAGTGAAACCTCGGAGAGTAGTACTGTGACAGTTTTGAAACGTAGAGGAAGCGATGTCAGAATCAGAAAAGCCGGATGGCCAAAGCGAGCCGACCAACACCAGGAATTGCCTGAGTTGCGGTCAACCGTTCAAACCGAAATGCAAAACCAATCGGATATGCCAACGCAGCCAGTGCCGCCGGAAGCGGTCCAGGCCTTGGATGTACACCGAAGCGATAAACCATCCCAACAAACCAGATCGCGAAGGGGCGCTGAGGTTCCATTGAAAGGCCTTTGCCTCTCGCGACGCGTTGGGGAAATGGTCACCTGCACCACCAGCGACGGTGAAATGAAGATCTTCGTTGCACGACTAGCAAACGGAAAGGTTCGCTTAGTTTTCAACGCTCCGAAGGAAATCAGCGTCTATCGCTCGGAACTCCTAGGAAAGGAGTCCCTAGCGTGAATATTCCAGTATTCCCAACAGTCACTTCGTTGATCGCGCAGATCGACCATGCAAGCCTCGAATCATACTCCACCGAAAAACAGTGGGTTGAGGCGAGGAAGAACGGTATCGGGGCATCGGAATCGGCAATCTTGTTTGCTCAAGGGTATGCCGGTTCTTCGCCCTACAAGATGTATTGCGAGAAGCTAGGTTTGATCCCTCGTGATGACATGGAGCAAAAGTACCTTCGAATCGGAAAGTTAATGGAGCCCGTGCTCAGGCGACTTTGCACCGAAGAGACCGGATTGCCGTGCTACGAAGTCGGAGAGAATCACACCTTTCGATCCAAGAAGTATCCGTTCCTGACCGCATCCCTCGACGGTCTGATCATCGATGAGGGTGGGCTCGGTGTTCTTGAACTCAAGAACATCCACTACTTCAACCGCGAGGAATGGTCTGATGGATCCGGTCCACTGAAGTACCAGATCCAATTGCAACATCAGCTTGCCGTCACCGGATTGCCGTTCGGTTACCTCTTTGGGCTCGTTGGAGGCCAGGAGCCCTTCGCGCATAAGATCCAACGCAATGATTCGTTTATCGAAAAGGCGTTGATTCCAGCGTGCAAAGGGTTTTTCGAATGCATGCAGTCGCAGACTCCCCCGAGCATCGATGGTAGTGAAGCGACTGCAAGGGCGCTCAAGCTGCTGCACCCCGATGACGATGGCTCCGAGGTAGTGCTCGACGAGCGATTCAGCGACTTTGATGTACGGCTAGAGGAAATCAAGGCCGAGCAAAAAACCCTGGATACCGAGCGGAGGGTCATCGAAAACGAAATCAAATCCGCCATGGGATCCTCCACGTTTGGTTTGCTTCCAAGCGGTATTCGTTATTCGTTGAAGACGATTCAGACGGATGGCTACTGGGTCATTCCTCAAAAGTACAGAAAGCTACTTCGCAAGAAAGGCAAGTAGCGATCGAGAACCGCCAGCGTGAGAAACTGGCGAGCAGTGCCACTCCTTGAGTATCTGCGGACATTACCAAGAGTCGGGCATTGCGGACGGCTGGAAAGACAGCGTAGGTCAGAGACGGACACTGCACACCTACCCAGCAGTTGTCGCGTCAATCCGGGAGCGATCTCGGCTGACCTATTCCTTTAGGGTG
>JBJONT010000186.1:0-2787 GCA_046051705.1 Planctomycetota bacterium
TTGAGTAACTTCACAGCAGCTCCTTTGATGTGCAAGCAAATGCAAACATCAAAACAACTGCTCCGGGCCGAGGAAACTCCATTTCCCTAAACAGCCCAAATTAACAGGACTCAATCGTAAATGTTACGGGCCGAATTGTGGTCGTATAACCCGCCGTTTTTGAACCGAATTGTTATCGTAGTTCGAAGTGTTTTTTACAGCGTCAATTCGGCCAGCCTGCATCCCGCCTCTGCAGCCCGCCCATCTCCTCCAAACATCGTACCCCGCCACTACCCCGCCCTTTTTTGAGACAGTTTCCACCGCTCTGCAGATTTCCGATTGCGAATCTCTTACCTTGGGATGGAGATTTCAAAACCGATCGAAAGGATCTGCCGTGTGTAGCCAGATCTACGCTTGCAAGACTGATGTCGAAGCATTTCTTGCAAAACTCAAAATCACCCCTTGCCCACATTGCAAAAAAACTGGTTTCCTTATCAAGCATGGTTCGCTCATTGGATTCGTCCCCAATAAGCTAGGTGATCCCGTGCGTGCTGCGCGCGCCGTTCGTGTCTTCTGCTCCAACCGACATCTTGCTATCGGATGCGGAAGAACCTTCAGCCTCTGGACCGCTAATAGAATCAAACACTTGTTCCTCTGTGCCGATAGCCTTTGGCAGTTTCTCTCCAACGCAGCAGACTCAGGTAACAAAATTCAAGCCTTTCGCTTGCTGAAGTGCTCTTTGGGTGACTCAACTGCCTATCGCATCTGGCGACGATTCCTCGGTGCTCAAGTCGCCATCCGAACGGCTCTCAACGCCTTGTGCGAGCCACCGCGAATCGAGTCCAACTCGCCTGCACATCTTACTTTGGCTCATCTCGCAAAAGCCTTTCGCGAGCATACGCTATCCCCCATTGCTGCATTCGCCGCAACGTTGCAAACATTCTTCATCTGACGCCTAACGTCCTTCATCACCTGTGCCGCCGCTAAGTGAACTGTGCGAGAGCCTGCGCCGACGGCAAGTTCGTCACCAATTGACTCCAATCCTGTATCTCAAAACGGCATCGTTGGTCGCTTTGAAGGAGCTGATAAGAGTCTGCGTGGCCGAATTGCAATCGCAACCATTCGGTATCCAAAAACGCACGAGTGTCAACAACACAACTCGGCGATGGACCTACGTGAAAACGGATTTAGATTTCTGCAGGATCGTTTCGCCCCTATCAAAACACGAGCACTATTCGGCCCACAACAACAAGGAGCTATGGCAGTGAAGAATCCGTCGATCTATCTCAAAATGAAAGTCCTCGGTGCGATCGACATCGCGCCAGGCAGAACGCGAGACCAGAGGGTCCGCAGCGTTGCTGAGATGACCTTCCTCGACGAGGAGGGGAACCAATATCGATTTACTTGGCGAACCATTCAGACCTGGTACTACCGTTACAAAAATTACGGCATTACTGGAATGGACGCTTCGCCTCGGGCTGACAAAGGAAAACCTCGCAAAATAACTCCCGAGGAAGTCCTCGAAGCCATCAACCAAGCATTGCCTCACTTTCGCCAAAAAGAGCCAGATAAAAACAAAAACCACACTTGGCCCCCCAATAAGACCGCTATCTACCGATTCTGCATCGAAAAAGGCTTGCTACAAGCAAATCAGATCGCACGCAATACGTTCAGCCGAATGGTCGAAAAGTACGAGTTGCTCAAACCAGATCCAAGCGAAAGCAACAAGCGTCGACTGGCCTTCAGCATGCAGTACGCCAACCAGCTTTGGCAGGCCGACACGATGTTCGGCCCTCACATTGGTGGCAAGCAGACCAAGCTGATCGCTTTTATCGATGATGCTAGCCGAGTCTTGTGTCATGGCGAATTCTTCCTGGACGAGAATACCGATACGATGATTCGAGCTCTGCGTAGCGCTTTCTACAAACGTGGATTGCCCGAGCAATTGCTTGTCGACAACGGTTCCATCTACTGCTCACAAGAAATTACGCTCATCTGTGCTCGAGTGGGTTGTATTCTGCGTCACACGGCCGTTCGAGACGCGTCTGCCAAGGGAAAGATAGAACGCTTCTTTCGGCGAGTTCGCGACCAGTTCCTCATTCGCAATCTTGATCTCAGTTCGCTTCAATCGCTCAATCGGCAGTTCACCGATTGGGTCGAACAGGACTACAACGCGACCATCCATTCCACTCTGGGTATGAAGCCCATCGATCGATTCGGTGTCGATCTCTCGCGCATTCGATTCCTTAGTCCCTCGCAAGACACCGACGAGTTGTTCTACGCCGAGGATACTCGCACGGTCAAGAAAGACAACACATTTAGCTTCCAAGGAGACCGCTACGAATCGCCAATCGACATGCGAGGGCGAGAGATCGTTGTGCGTTATGAGCGACATCGCAAAGGCCTGCCTATCGTCTACGACAACGGACGACGACTTGGGCAAGCGCGATTGCTAGATGCAGTCGCCAACGGCTTAGCTCGCAGAAGCGATTCCTATTCTCACAACTCATAACTCAACTCTCAAGGACTTACTAATCATGATTCGATCCTATTTCGGTCTCACCGACAATCCGTTCTCCATGCGAGAAATTCAGCTCCTACCCCATCAACAAGAGATCCACGACACCTTGCGCGTGCATTGCCAACAAGGAGGCTTGTGCCTCGTCGTTGGCAGACCTGGCACGGGCAAGACCGTGATCAAAGAATCTCTGAAAACACTCTCGGAAAAGGAGCATCTGGTAGCGACGGTCGCCCGTACGCTACACACGTACACCAACACAGTGAAGATTCTTTGCGAAGCCTTTCGCA
>JBJONT010000187.1:0-5595 GCA_046051705.1 Planctomycetota bacterium
TTTTGCATGATGGCAATCTGGTGCCCTTGTAGCTCCGCATCGCTAAAAAGCTCTTGCATCAGCGGCTCGATGACGGTGTCTTCCCAGTGCATAAGTTTTAGATATCGAGCATGGAAGACGGATAGATTTAGATGCTGTTGGTAAAGCTCATCGGACGACTGGATCGTTGCATCGAGGATCGGACGAAGTAACTCGCTGAGGGAATTGTGAAGCTCCTTGTGCTCGTTTCGCCAAGGCTCCAAATCCATCGAGGTTCGCTGGGACAGCGGCTCGAAAACATAACGTTCCTCGTTCGCTTCGTGGTCGATGCAAAGCGCATGGAAATCCGAAGCGCACTGCCGGAAACGTTGGACGCTGGCGAGATCTGCATAATCGCAAGTTCCTGAATAACAACTTAGTAATCCCAAGGCGTTTCTCAAGCCTTTATGGGGTGGTGACAAGGGACGAATCGAGGCTGGCATTCGGTTTATTCACTTGTTGTTAGGATACCCACTTGGGGTGGAAGAGATGCATAGGATACACTTTGTGAGTTGAGTAGATGGAGAGCTTCGAGAATTTTACTGACAAGCATTGATTTGCATCGGATTCGGAGCACCCTGCTTGTACTTAGTAACACCGTACTCGTGCTTCATAATCTCGTGCTCGTGCTCAGTGCTCAGTGCTCAGTGCTCAGTGCTCAGTGCTCAGGGCTCAGTGCTCGTGCTCGTGCTCGTGCTCGTGCTCGTGCTCGTGCTCGTGCTCGTGCTCAGTGCAGTGGTGCTCGTACTCGTGCTCAGTGCAGTGGTGCTCGTACTCGTACTCGTACTGCGAAAGCAGCTTGCAGCGGTCGTGTATTCGTTCAACACGCGACCTACCCTGAGTGCGACTAAGTTGGTCCCGTTACCTTGCACGGGGACCGTTGCTAGGCCCGAATCGCAAGGATATGCGCCACCCTTTTTCTCAATAACCAGTAGAAGCTTTGTTGCAAGGAACGAACGGAAGATCCAATGAGTTTAACGACCGAATTAATGTGGCAGATTACGGGTGAATCGTTGGTTCAGTTATTTGGTGGAGAATGCCAATCGAGCGATACGTTTCAGCAGCATTCACGAAATTTAGACTCTTCTGCTTGGGCTCTTACCGGTCTGCCTTACCCGGATTTGAATATGGGAATCGTCTCGGCTGAGGCTACCCACGAGAACGCGATGAGCAACGTGGTTCAGCGATGCAACGCAGAGAAAATACCATGCTTGATTCTTTCCCACGGTGCAGATGACTTATGCCGTGCAATGGGTGCCCAAGAAGTGGGTGCTTTTCCGCTTATGCATCTGAACGCTAACAGCATCGATCACCACGAGGACGACGGTGGATGTAAACTTGCAACTTGCGATTCCGACGTACAAGAAGGAAACCTGGCCGTCAGTTCAGCTTTTGGGTTACCCTTCGAAGCGATCGATTATGCATTCGGAAAAGGAGTGCCGAACGATTCGAGAGTACGGGTCTATGTTGCGAAGCGATCTAACAGAGTTGTCTGTTCGCTGCGTATCAGTCAGGTCGGATCGGTAGCTGGATTATGGTGTATGGCGACCGAAGCCGGCTTGCAACATCAAGGGATCGGCAAAAAGCTGTTGCAATATGCTCTGCTTGCTGAGAGGAAACTCGGAGTACAAGACTTCGTACTTTTAGCAACTCCAGACGGTTTCCCTTTGTATTCCAAGTTAGGGTTTGAAACGAAAGAGCAAGCTACCGCGTTTTTAGTCGGTGCGTAAGCTATTCATCCGTATCAGGATTGAAGGTTGGCGATTTGCTCACGGTGCCATCGGGGTTAGCGATGTATTTGTAATGGTGTTCAACGAGTCTGCGGACGAACCGTGCGCGTGCGAGTTTAGCTAAGAACTCACCGAAGGTGTGTTGACCGGGATCAAGGATCTCGCTGGAACTAAAGGAGAGCATCGGCAAGAGCATTTCATCGGCCGAGTTCTCGGCATGCCAAGCAGGGTGGGGGGGATTGAACGGGTTCATCGGATTGTCGGTCGTGTTGTCGTACGATGCGGTAGCTTCGATCCGCGTACCGGCTGGGATAGAGACAGGTGGTAATGCGTAGTACGCAGCTTGCCAGTTAAAGTCCCAGCGCGGTACACGCACAAGCAGTCTGGGTTTAGGATTGTTCGGTTCATGCAAGACGATCTCGATCCATCGAGCGAGTTGGTGCACGTGCGGGGCGCACAATACTAAGTCGGCATCATGAGGAAGCGTATAGTTAGCTGTAACCCTAAAGTCTTTTGCTCCTGGAGGGATGACCGCAAAATCTCCAGATAGGTAAATCATCTGAAGATTCCGTTTGGCTTTGGAATTTCCATTCTGTGAATCGCGATCGAACCAGATCCCGACTCTGCTTGAATCTTCCTCAGGTTTACCGCTGCGGGAATAGTGCATTTGCACGACGACGTCAGAACCGGAAGGGACAAGAATTGTTGTATCTTCAGGAGATTTCACAGAGCGAAAGCCGGGTATGTATCCGCAAAGGAATGCGATTCTTGGATATCCATCGCTACGGGGAGCGGGGGTCCGAAACCCGAGTTTATGAGGATCGTAGAATCCAGGTATTTGATCGTCTTGGTTGTCGGTTTTTGGAGCTGAGATATTGTTCGCCGCATCGAGAGCTATTTCGTGCGGGACATGTCCAATCAGGGCGTGATGGACAATTTTTCGGTTGCTAGGCAGAAACTGTACCGCACGAATTCGCATGTCCTCGGGGTTGTTCCAGTTGAAAATCAAGTGTGTGTATACGTCGCTGCCGGTGGCTCCCAAGTGGGTGGGGCGGGGTTGTTCAAGGATTAGATCTGGGGGGCCAAGCTCAGGCTCAAATTCTCCGTAGTTAGGAATCGGGGCAAGTGCAGGCGCATCTTGCGGGTTGCCTTGCGGCTTACCCGCAGCGATCCAGTCTTTGAGCATCTTGATTTGCACATCAGACGGTTTTTTCGGCCCTTGCAAACTGGTTTCGGTTTCGATTTGCGCTGGTGGCATCCGTCGAGCTTCGATCTCCTCGATGCCCATCTCAAGCCAATCGGTTGCATCTTCGTAGGACATCAACGAAAAGGGGCCTGCGTTGGAAGGGCTGTGGCACTTTTGGCAGTTGGCGTGCAGGAACGGTAGGACGTCCTTGTAGAAGCTGATCTGGCCGGAAACATTCTCGGTGGGCTTTACGGGGTCAGGTCGGTCGATGGGGCAGCCGGCCGGTTCGGTTTTCGATTCCCGCACAGGACGATTTGCAAGTACGTCATCGATGGCGTTGCGAAGTTCCGGTGATGGTTCACCCGGCGTTTTTACTCCCCGTTCATAATAGCGATCATCGATACGACCTTGATAATGGATTTGACCTTTGCTGTTCACTAATACGACTTCGGGTGTAACGCTTATGTCCATCAGCTTGACCAGCTGAAAATCGATGTCGGTGTAGACTGGGTAGTCTAAAGCGTACTCTTGTTTGTAGGTTTCGATTTGCACAGGAGAGTCCCATTCGCAGATGATTCCTACGATTCGAACTCCGCGACCTTTGTATTCTTCTTGTAGCGAATCAAGTACCGCACCATATCGCTGACTCATCGGGCAATCGGGATACAGAAATGCAAAGCACACCAACGAACCGTCTGCCCCTAAAAAGTCCTTGAAGCCGATTTGTTGTCCATCGGTATCTTTCGCAATAAGTTTCTCTATGTCTAGCTGTGCAGTCGCATTGACTTGGGCTTCTTGCGCGCTAACCCCTTGAGGTATGAGAGCAAGTACCATGATTGCCAGAAGGGTAACGAGGCGTATTGCTGCTAGGACGTTCATGTCGGCACCTTGGTAGATAGGGTAGGTGGCTGCCCGGGACGGATTTTTCGACCGTTCAAGAGTCGGCCGATCCATGAGTAGCGAACAAGCCACTCGTAGGAGACCATCAAAATCAATAGGCTAATAGCAAGGACGATAAGGAATTTGATCCAGCCAGGGAGATGTAGCGAAGTCACCAGATACTGTGCCATGATGACTACCGGTACGTGGGCTAAGTACAGCCAATAGCTTGAATCTGCCAACCAACGAATGGCTGACGTCTTCTTATCCGAAGTGTGCTTCGATGCAGTCGCCTTGAACATCGCTTCGAATGCCCCGATCGAACCGAGTGCCATGCCCCAAGCGAACAAGGGTTGGAGGATGATGCCTAGGGGCCGATTTGGAACGGTCCCGAGCGCCAGAGGGAAGACAATCAGTGTGCTTACTGGGAGTATCCATCGCCAGTGGTTCGAGAACCAAGCTTGCTTTAAAGAATTCGCTCGAGTGAAAGCATCGCGTGGAGTTGAACAAGAATACAGAGCCGTTCCAAAGAAAAAGAACCCGGCGTAATAGATCAGCAGATGGGGGGCAGGTAGTAAGCCGAATTCGGAATCAGGGCCGAAGCTTGGTCCTAATGGACCCATCCAAATTTGTCCAAATAAGGTCGCGAAAACAGCCATCGAATAAGTGCGGTAATTGGCTTTCCAGCCGATCGCGGTGAGTATTGTGAAAATCAATAAGAGCCATAGCAAATAGGCCAGGAACCATAGATGCTCAAAGATCATGGAGTCGAACAGATGAAGTTGGTAAGAGCCCAAGTGCACTATGAAACGGTCTGATCCGCGATAGGTCCAATAGGATGTCACAAGGGAGTCTAGAAAGCTTGCGTCTTTCGATTCTTGAATCGCTTGGTGCAATTTAGCTGACTCGGGGAAAAGGTTCGGGTTTTGTTTGTCGAGCCAAATATTGAGTTTTTCTTTTATGGCCAGCCGACCTTGTTGCACTTCATCGACACGAAGTCCTTCAGGCAGACCGATAACACCCGATAGATCGGCAGCACGAAATGGTGCGGAGTCGATCGCTAGGAGTGGATTATGCTTAGCATTGTTTTTCGCCGTCGGATCGCTTCCGTGTTGCACCAAGTACTCAAACGCAGAATCGCTTCCGAAAAATACCGCGTAGTGCAGGGGGGTGTTACCGGAACTCTCTGCAGCGTTTACATCTGCGTTGTTTGAGACAAGGAGTTCTAATGCCGGCTGGTTCTCTGCGAGTGTCGCCCAAGCAACGAGGGGACGTCCAAAGAGAGGGTCTTTGTAATTCGGATCACCTCCTTGAGCAAGCCAATCGCGAAGTGGTTGCATTTCGCCACGGACGATCGCTTCGACTACAGGTTGACGGTGTCGTGTTTGACTTGCTCTCTGCGAGACGAATGAACTAAGTGGCAGGATCGTGATACAACTGAGAACAAGAGGAATGGCGATTCGCACAAGCCGTTGCTGAACGAGTTTTTTCAGACCTCTTTGTTCGTAGACTAGCTGCGTGAAGTAGCCGCTGAGGATGAAGAACAAGGGCATTCGGAACCCATGGATCCACATGCACAACAGAGCTAGTCCCGTGTTGAATTCCATTTCGTGCACAGGCCAAGGGAAGCTAAAGAAGCTTGCCGTCGCGTGCAAGACGATCCCGAGGATCATCGCGACACCGCGAAGTGCATCTAAGTCAGAGCGTCTCTCAGCCATATCAAGTACTCGTAGAGGAATTTTCAGAAGTGCCCGTTGAGGATTGCTTGATCAGCGTTTTCTT
>JBJONT010000188.1:0-10440 GCA_046051705.1 Planctomycetota bacterium
AAGGTATAGCGATCAACGTTCACGAGGTGATTCGATAAAAGCTTGGTTAGCCGGAGTATCCGATTCGCGACGGAATGAGATCATTGAGCGGTTAGCATCCGAGGACCCCGTCGACTTGAAAGCTGAGTTGCTATCTGAAATTCGAGATAGCCAACAAATACAGAGTTGGCCAGTCGAACCGCCGACTCGCACCGTGGCACAACTGATTCAACTGTACGAATCGCTACGTGAGCAAGTAGACGCGAAGGAGAAAAAGCAAGCTGCTGCGAAAGCCAAACGCGAAGCCGATAAGGCAGAAAAGCAGCGTCGAGCGCGAATGCTTGAGATGCAGTCAGATCCTGATTCGTGGTTAGCGAAAGCATCAAAGCTTGTAGAGAATCGGGGTGCTGAGAACTACCGCGAAGCGGCTAGAATTCTCGCTGATTTGCGAGATGCAGTGGGAGGCGAGCAAGGGAACAAGATTGCTCGCGAGCATGCGGCACAACTTGTAGAGAAATACCCGACGCTCAACGTGCTCAAGTCATCGCTTCGAAAGCAGCAGCTATGGGGCTGACCTGAGCGAAACTTCATTATCGACCGTTGTGCCATTTTTACCCATCAGCCTCTTGGGATCGCAAGCGAATTTCGGTCCATAACAACCGCCCAGACTTGATCGATCGACTGGGGCTCAGTCACTGTAGCCATAGGGCGGTGAACTGAACGGACTCAGATTCGAGTTTTTTCCAAATCGGTTCGATGAGTTTCTCGCGTCCGACGACGTTTTGAGGACCAACCTGCCTTGCCATTGAGCCACCTCCGAACACCCACCAAGAATTTCGCACGACCAAGATATCGCACGACTGTTTGGCCGTGCCTTAGGTCTTTTTCGAGAGGGAAGGTGATTTGGACCATTCCGGCGTTTAAGGCTGTTTTCGTTTGGCACTCATCGCTTTAAGTTTAGCTTGAACAACACCTCAGTCTGATCGTCAAAAAGTCAGCGGTCTTAAAGTGGCTATTGAATAGAGCACTGCGCATCTGCCTCTTCGCTAGAAACATCGCGGAGGAAAACGACTATTTCATGGCGTCGGCGGTCATCGACAAGCGTGATAAAATCCTCGGCAATCACCGTTCCGTCCAAGACCAATTGCGTAAGTCGTTTGGAAGTGGATGCCGATTGCAGGTCAGTGGTGTCGACATGAGACTCGATACGGACATGATAAAAAGTCTCGTGGTACCGAAAGTGAAGTTCGACATGAAACCAATGATGTGGCAAGCAAGGGTGGATGCTCCAGCGGTCGGCGCGCTGATCGATACCGAGCAAGGACTCGATGATTAAACGATACATCCAACAGGCCGATCCGGTGTACCAAGTCCATCCTCCTCGGCCTGCGTGGGGTGCCACGCCGTAGACATCGGCAGCAACGACGTAGGGTTCCACACGATACCGATCCATCGACTCCTTTCGATCCGCATGGGACAATGGATTGATCAGAGCGAATAGATCCCAAGCGCGATCGCAGTCCCCGAGTTTCGCAGCAGCCATCACCGCCCAAATAGCGCTATGAGTGTATTGTCCACCATTCTCTCGCACCCCGGGCACATAGCCTTTGATATAACCTGGATTAAGTGATGAGCGGTCGAAAGGTGGATCCAACAGTTTGATCAATCGCGAATGGCGATCTACCAATCGCCGTTCCAGGCTATCCATGGCCAGTTGCGACCGCACCAAACTCCCAGCCCCGGAGAGAACCGCCCAGCTTTGCGAAATGGCGTCGATTTGGCATTCGTCGTTTTGAATCGACCCCAAGGGGGTCGCGTCATCGAAGTAGGCTCGTCGGTACCATTCTCCATCCCAGCCGTGACGTTCTAATTGCACCCGGAGTTTCTCCGATTCAGCCGCTAACCGCTGCGCCAGCGCGTTGTCTCCCCGTAGTTCCGCTAGTTCGATGAATTGGCGCATCGCGTCGTATAGAAAGAAACCTAGCCAGACACTTTCCCCTTTGCCATGTTGGCCGATCAAGTTCATCCCGTCGTTCCAGTCACCGCATCCGATCAGGGGCAAGCCATGTTCACCAAATCGCAATCCATGAAGGATCGCTCGGACACCGTGTTCATAGAGCGATGCGCGATCTTCTGAGATGGTGGGTAAATCATAATTCGACTCTTCATCGTCTCGGAGCGGGCGATCGCTGAGGAATGGGATAACCTCGTCGAGGACGCCGCTATCTCCGGTCTTTTGAACGTAGCGGCAGATTGCGATGGGTAACCACAAATAGTCATCCGAAAAATGTGTGCGCACACCGCGCCCCTTAGGTGGGTGCCACCAATGCTGAACATCTCCTTCGAGAAACTGATGTGCAGCGGCTCGCAACAAATGCTCGCGGAGCAAGGCGGGTTGGGAGTAGGTAAGGGCCATTGCATCTTGCAGTTGGTCTCGGAATCCGTATGCGCCACCTGATTGGTAGAAACCTGACCGAGCCCACATACGACTAGACAATGTTTGGTAGATCAACCAACCGTTCGCGAGGAAATTGACGGAAGGATCAGGGGTTTCGATGCGCAAGCTACCTAGAGTGTGACTCCAGTAATCCCAGACCTGGTGGATCGCTTGATCGGCGCTTTCAAGGCTTCGAAAACGCAGGGCCAGCGAACGAGCTTGCTCCATATTCTTTCCCGCACCGAGGGTAAACGTAGCCGTTCGTTCTTGTCCAACGGCTAGTTCGAGCGGCATTTGCAGGGCTGCACATGGATCGTATCCAGCACCTGTTCTGCACGAGAGCCGGATCCGTTTCATGGCTGCGGGTTCTGACAACGATCCATTTCGGCCGATGAATTCGGTTCGATCACCGGACCAGGAACGAACAGGTTCGCTGCAATTGGCAAAAGCAACGCGATCTCCAAAGTCCGGGTTGTAGACGTTCCGGGCCAGTAATGCTCCGCTGGCAGGATCGATTTCGGTCATGACATGCTGTAAGGTCTTGCTTCTGATTTCTCCAAGGACCCATTCCCAAAACCCGATGAGCGAAATCTTTCGCGGTCGATCCGAGTTGTTGGTTATTTTTAATTTCGAAATTTTCACAGGTGCATCGATAGGCACATAGACCATCAATTCCGTTGAGATGCCATCCTCGGTCGTTTCAAAGATGGTGTAACCAAAGCCATGTCGAACGGTGTAATGATTCGATCGTGGAGAAGGGGATGGGCAGGGAGACCAAAAGTGGCCCGTCTCGTCATCGCGCAGGTAGATGGCTTCGCCACCGACATCGCACACAGGATCGTTATGCCATGGAGTCAAACGGTACTCGTGACTGTTTTCAGCCCACGAATAGGCACTACCGGCTTCGGAGACAACGGTACCAAATTGGGGATTGGCAATCACGTTGACCCACGGCGCTGGGGTGGATTGTCCAGGAGCAAGGTGAGTGATGTACTCACGACCGTCCTGAGAAAAGCCACCGAGTCCGTTGAAGAGTGCCAGATTGTTGGTCGAGGCTGGCCGCGCGGTCGGGCTATCGACGATCCGCCGAGTCGGGAGCAGTGGCGGGCTGGTTGGTTCCAAGCGACTGCGCCGCTCGGTCTGTTCAGCTAGGGTTCCATTTTCACCGTAAAGCACGATTCGCGCGACCGATTGCAGCAGCAAGCGGTCTTCGTTGGACATCTGTTCACCGCGTCGAATGAATACGCCTCCCGGGCGATCGGTGCCGACTGTTTCGTTGCTTGATACGAGCAAATTGGAAATCATTTCCTGGAGATTTTGACGATAGACCGAATCGTCTTCGTTCCAGATCACCAGATCGGAAACGAGTCCCTTCAGACGCCAATAAGCATGGGCTTGGATCGCCTGGCGAATCAACTCGAGCTGATCGGCGTCGCGGATCCGTACCAGCATGATTGGTAGATCCCCGGAAATACCGTACCCCCACAACCCAGACTGCCCCTGCTGGTTACCGATGAGTATGCTGGGGTTTGCCCGTCGCAAGGAGGAGGCTACGAGGATGGACGATGCCAACCTCCCGTAGGTTTGCGCTTCCCCTTCGGTGATACCGAGTTGCTGCAGCAAGATATGGCTATGGGTCCAGGCCAAGTCAAATACACGGTCGGCCAAATTAGCATCGTGATATCGTTCGGTCAGGATTTCGATGTTCGCTCGCGAATCGGCGATCCCAGTAACGATATCGATTGTGATCGATTCATTAGGTTGCAAGGAGACGGTTTGTCGAATAGCGACCACGGGATCGAGAACTGATCCGGCAGTATCGGAAAGCCCTGCTAATGAATCAAAGGCCTGCGGCGATGCGAGTGTTCGACGCCTGCCGATGAATCGCATGCGGTCGGTTTCGTACGTGGTGCCACCGATGGTGGGCCCTCGCACCTGCATCATATGGGTCATCCAAGGTGGATGTTCTTCGGCCGATCGAGGCCGGCGGGTACAGAAGATGGCATTGCGATCCCGATATAAGTCGGTTTGCACAAACAGATTGCTGAAGGCAGGGTGCGATTCATCTTGCGCTAGGGTAGCAAGAACGACCTCCGAATAGCTGGTGATCTCGATCAATCGGCGACTGCTGGACCGATTGGTCAGTTTTATACGTCGTAGTTCTACATCATCCTCCGGAGAGATACTGATCTGCGTGTAGGTTTCGATCTCCTGATCTATCCTTCGGAATTCAGCTCGGGATTCAGTAAAGATGGCTTCATACTTGGTCGGTGTTGCTCGGGTTGGCTGATAGGTATTCGACCACAGTTTGTTCCGTTGGACATCTCGGATATAGCAAAAGCTTCCCGATGCATCGCGTGTGGCATCCTCCCGCCATCGGGTGACGGATAGGTTTCCCCATCGACTGGTACCGCCCCCTGCGCTGCTGATGGCAACGTGATAGCGGCCGTTGGATAACCAATGGGATTCGACCGTAGGACTGCTCGGGTCCGTGATGACTCGCATGGTTGCAGTAGCTTGATTTGATACCGGCCTGAGGGCTGCGACCTCGCTGGCATGAGGATAAAGCGGTGCGGTGGTTTTAGGAATACGCTCTTGGAGGAGCAGTTCCCCTGCGTGCAATGTCGGGCTGGCTTGAAAACGTCGCTGCATCGGCTGGTCGAGAAGAAGATGGGCTAGGGATAGCAGGTTCATCCCTTCGTGGTGTGCCATGAATTGACGTACCGTGACACGGTCGCTTCCTGGTGGCATGCGGCTGGGTGTGTAATCGACCGCTTCGAACATTCCATAAGGACCTAGTTGCCCATCGTCAGCCAGACGCTGGAGATTCGCACAGGCAGCTTTGGGGGCGACCATCAACGCCAAGGCACTAGCGTAGGGTGCAATCACGAGATCATCGGCCAACCCACGCTTCAATCCCAATCCAGGGACGCCAAAGGCGCGGTACTGGTAGGTGCGAAACTGATCGATCGCGTTGTATCCCGACTCGGAAATGCCCCAAGGTACACCTCGATGTCGGCCATATTCGATCTGACGTCTGACGGCTGCTTGGTAGGTCCTGTCGAGCAATGTATTAGGAAAGTTCGGCATGATGAGCAGCGGCATCAAGTACTCGAACATCGAGCCGCTCCAACTGAGCAATGTCGGGAGTCGTCCGCTGCTGGTTAGGAGTCTGCCAAGGGAGAACCAGTGCTCCTGGTCGATCTGTCCTTGTGAGACGGCGATGAAACTTGCCAACCGAGCTTCGGATGCGAGCAAGTCGTAGCAACTGCTATCCATCCGGCGATCGCTTACGTTGTAGCCGGTAAAGAACAACTCTCGAGGTGGACTGTATAGCAGTGTGAAGTCCATCGTTGCCAACTCTTGTGCTTGGTTTGCAAGTCGCTCCAACCGGCGGATCTGGTCGCATGCATATTCGGATGCATTTCGAATGGACTCTGCGATCTCGTCGATCCACGCGACAATCTCGGGTTGCCAATCCTCTCGCTGAGCCCTCTGGAGGATCGTTTCGATTTCCGGCAGTTGCGTCACGTTAAGTTTCGCGATCGAAGCCAAGGTCGACGAGTGATTCAGAGAGTCCTGAATCGAGCGGATACTCGCAATGGCACCGACTACCGAGCGGTCTGAAACCAGCTGCTCTTGGCTCTCGGCAATCGTCGGCTCAATGCGTCGCAACCAAGGAGCTAGATTCAGCAATTCAGATTGATGGTCGACGCATGCTCTGTGGAAAGCTTGTATCCACCATGACATCGCTGGGCTCGATTCTCCATTCAAGCCATCAGACCAAGCGATCAGCCGTTTCATTAATTCATCGGATTCGCGAAGTCCGGATGATTCGTTCCGCAACAGCGTTATCCAATCTTGCATTTCGATTCGAACGGAATTCATCCCCTCGTCGTTTGGCGATGAACTGCATACCTCCAACAGTACATCTAAGGTGTCGCGCAACCCACGCGCCCAACGCGGTGAGAGAATAGGGCCATCCATCAATTCACGACATCCGCTCGCAAGTACTAATAAACAGCCTGCGAGATTGCCGCTGTCGACGGTGGAAACATATCGTGGTAGCAAAGGAGCGAGCGTTCGAGTGTGATACCAATTCAACCAATGGCCGTTGTATCGCTCCATCTTTGCCATCGTACTCAACGTCTTGGATGTTTTCTCCGCGAATACGGACGATGAGCAATAACCGAAATCGTATGCAGCAAGATTGGATAACAGTGACATGCCGATGTTGGTAGGGCTGGTGCGGGAGGCTACCAATGGGTCCGCTTGTACGTGGATATTATCGGGAGGTAACCAGTTTTCTTCTTCGTTGACAAACTCCTCGAAATACCTCCAGGTTCGCCTCGCCAATCGGCCCAGAAAATCGACTTGGTCGCTGGTCCATCGAATCGTTTTGTGCCTCAACGGTTTGCTGATCCACCAAGCGATGGCAGGAGATGCAATCCATAAGGCGATCCATGGTAGAAAGACATACATACGACTACGCTGTAATGCCACCGCGAGGACCGCAGCACCGATCGCCAGGGCGGGTGCGATGAGCATGTGCCGATAGTTCGCTACCAAACTACGAGGGATCCTGATCTGCGATTCGCTGGCAGTTTGCCATTCCAATAAATTTCGTCGAGTGAAGAGCATGCGAATCGCTGTGCGGAGGATCGCATCGATGCTCACGGCAGCCTCGTAAGGCATGAAGGCCAGGGTCAAAAACCCTTGCAATATGGGATTCCAAAGGGCTCCCAGCGAACGTTGGAAATGCAATCGGATTGGCAAGTCGTTGGGCTTTGCAATGAGTTGAGCGATAAAGCTTAGGATTGCCGATGTATAAGTCGCTAGAAAGATCAAGAGCATCGCGCCTATGCTTGACCGGCTTGAAGTCATCCATGCTCCCATCAACAGGGCGAGCATCGCGATAGGCACGAGGCTTCGCCGGATATTGTCTAGTAGCTTCCATGCCGATAGCCAAGAGATAGGGTTCGGAATTCGGCGCTGCGCGTGGTTTAGAATCGAAGGTCTAAGCCAACCTACGATCTGCCAATCCCCTCGTATCCAGCGATGGCGCCTCGCCATGTCGGTGGCATAGTGCGATGGATAATCTTCATAGAGTGTGACGTCGCTGATCAACGCCGAGCGTCCATAAGCCCCCTCGATTAAATCATGACTGAGAATGGTGTTCTCGGGAAAATCCATGCACCAACGTTCAAATGCATCGACCTCGTAGATCCCTTTGCCAATGAATGAACCTTCGCCAAAAAGGTCTTGATAAACGTCAGAAACAACGCGTGTGTATGGATCCACGCCGACATCAACGGCATTCCATTTCGCGAATAGAGATCGTTGTGAGCCGGGTAAACTGATGTCCACCCGAGGTTGGAGGATGGTGTATCCGTCGCGGACTCGGCCACTGCTCGGACAGACTACGGCTCGATTCAGGGGGTGGGCCAAGGTTCCGATCATCTGCCTAGCCGCATCGCGCGGCAGCTGCGTATCGGTATCCAAGGTGATCACGTAGCGGATCTTCGGCAAGATGCTCGACTTGCCAATCACGACTGAAAAACGGTCGGTTGCGCCTCGGAGAGTGGCATTTAGATCTGCCAACTTCCCCCGTTTTCTCTCGTACCCCATCCAGCAATTCTCGGAGGGGTTCCAGCGTCGATCTCGATGGAACAGATAAAAGATGTCATCCCGTATATGAGCATACTTGGCATTTAACTTATGAATGCCCTCTTGCACCAAATCCAATCGTTCGCGATCGCGTGGCGAATCTTGCAACGTCGAATCGACCCAATCGGTCAACAATGCAAAATGAATGTTTGGTTCATCGTTATTCAGAAATCGCAACTCGAGGCCAGCGAGCAACCCTTCGATCCCCGCAGGGCTCGAAAGCATCGTCGGAACCACGACCATTGTTCGTTGATCGGATGGAATTCCAGATCGATAGTCCATCCTCGCTAGAGATTGCGGCACGAAACATCGGATCGCGAGCCAATTCGCAATCACAACCCCAAGATGCGATGCGACCAAGAATGCGGGTAGCCAAAGCAACCATCCAAGCCGATTGTCGATCCCGGCCAATCGATCGAACAAACAGACTCCAAAGCATGTGATCGTCAGAATGATTGTCAGATGGATAACCAGTGGGTAGCGACGACGGAGTCGATCGAGCAGAACACCAAGGGTGGTTCGCATCCGTGCCGCACGCTCCAATTCGGGTCTCCCACGGTCAATCAGAAAGTAACCGATGTGCGTTTGTCGATCATGGCCTTCGATGCCTTGGTTTGCTGCGGCCAAGCGGACGGCAATTTGGCTAACTTCCAATTCGCTGACATCGCTCCGCCGAGCAATTCCCTCGATGGCATGGCGATAGCGATTGCGGGAAGCAAAGTCCATATGGCTGTAAATGCCAGCAGGGTCGCAGGCAAGGGCCTTTTCGACCACGCTTTGATTGCCGACAAAGGCGCGCCAGTCGAAGGCATTCAAGAAGCGAAGACTTGAAAAACTGTTACCTACGCTTAATTGATCAGCGGCTTGAAGCTGCCCGTCGGCGCGAACAAGCTGCTCGGATGACAGTCCCAGATCGTTCAATCGATTTTCGAGCCAGCTACTAGCCAAAGAGTAAGACGGGCTCTGGGTTTGAAGATGTCGCGTCAACTCCGATATAAAGGGCCCCGTAAGATCGATATTGGAGCGAGCTAATTCAGCCAGCACGACGACCAGATCCGTCGGTTGACGATCAACTACTTCCACCATGCGTTGGTTCCATTCGATGGCCAGATCCCGTTCGCAACGGGCTTTCCCAATCCGCACGCACACACGTCGCAAGTTCTCAATCAATGCCATTCGCAGCATGAGAGGCAACGCCCAGAGTTCACCGATTTTCAGAGGCTGGACCGATTGATAGGCCGTTATAAAAGCATCCAAACTATTTGCATCGATACGGCCATCGACGTGAGCGATCAATTCCAATGCGATACCATAAACCCGCGGTCTATAGTGGTTATTGCCATTTTTTACTCGAGGCAATTCGCGGCAGAAGGATGGTGGAAACAACCGCTCGATAGCATGAATCTGCTCCTCGACCAGATAGAAATTATCCAGCAGCCATTCCGCCGCAGGCTCGATCGCAGCACCATTGGCGGTCGCCGCAACGATCGAGTCATAGGTTTCGGTGATAAGCCGCTTGTTCTCAGCCAGCCGAACCAAAAGATCATCCGGTCCCCGCCTAGCGACGACTTCGTGTAATTCAGCAATCTTTTTGGCGTGCCGCTCAAGCTGTTCGACACTGTAAAGCTCCGAGCGGAGCGGTGGCTCCACCAATGCAGGTGCTCCACCGAAAGCTAGGCTCACTATTTGACGAGCCCCACTGAAGCAAGCGCGGGTTAAAGAAGTCCATAACTCATGCACGTGTCCTCCTCAATGCTCAGAGAGCCGCATACCATCACCAGGTCGAATCAATTCACTATATCTTCCACGTGGCTTACTGGTTAGTCTTAATCCTTGAATTTAAATCATCCGACGCTGCGGTACATTCTGAAGATATGCGTTTGATAACTCGCCGCTATTCGTCGAGTTATTGCAGCAGCTTGAGTTTCTTTCTCACGAACTTATCCTTCATGCAGATCCTAGCTCCGGCGAATTCCGCACGTTCACATAAGTTGATCGGCGCTATCCAATCGAAGAAGATGCGCGGCGACTCGCCTTCAGCGTAGATACACACTAAACCACCTCAAGTACTCAGCTGAGGAATCGAGGTTTGTACGAAGCACGGTTGGCGATGTGTCGCCGGTCGATGCTCTGCTGTTGCCTCGTTGACACGTCGGGTTACTGGTGGGAGTATTTAGATCGTTTATATGATCTCAACTGCTCGCAGTAAGTTGATCCGGTAAAATGTATAGGTATCATCGTCAGAGGTTGGCACCTTAGGTGCGAATCAAGCGTTGACGGTTTCCGGCTCGCGAGTGTTGTGTTTAATCAATAAAGACCAAGCGGATAAACAGATCATGGAAGCATCCGAAGCTCCA
>JBJONT010000189.1:0-14000 GCA_046051705.1 Planctomycetota bacterium
TGAGCCAACCGAGGCGAACTAGTTCAGGTAGTTCGGTCAGAGGGTTGGCCAAGACGGCTTCGATTCTTACCGAACCGTGTTCATGATGCGATTTGCCTCCGCCACCTTGAACGGGTTGCAGCGCAACGACATCGGCGTGGCTGATGAGTAGTTCACGTGAGGTGAGGCGAGCGATGTGTGTGAGGAAGCCGTTGCCGTATCCGATCCATTGTTCTTGAAGCGGCCTGACTCGGAAATCGATTTGTTCGAGGTATTTGGGGAATAGATTCTTGAAGGTGGCTTCGACGTCCGTGATACATCCTGTGAGTCGTTGAACGAGGGATTGTTCGACGAACCCATCGAGACGTTTCGTGAGGACTTCGTTGGCCAGAGCGCTGTTTGAAGCGATGGAGGAGCCGAGGGGAATCAAGTCGTTCCAGAGGTTCTCGGCGTGAAGGGAGTCCGCATCGTGCAAGCAGGTCCCAAGGGCGTCGGCGGAGGGTTGCATTCTTTGAGCGACTTCCCGGTCGATCAGGCGGTTGGCGGATCCCCAGCAGCATTCGGCGGTGTGCAGGGCGCTGACCGAATAGCTTTTTGTCCAGTTCAGGTGCATTATTTCGATTTCAGTGAGCGGATTAGTTTTTTGGGCGATTGAGGAAAACAGTTGCCGATTTGCTTGGGATTCCGGCCCAGCCCGGCTTAGTTCTCGTTCTCGTTCTCGTTCTCGTTCTCGTGCTCGTGCTCGTGCTCGTGCTCGTGCTCGTGCTCGTGCAACGGGAATGGTTTTATTTCATTCAGAGGTAGGTCATGTCACGACGTAGTATACCAACACTACAAGCCGTTTTCGATTACGAGCACGAGCACCGTTTCACTGAGCACGAACTCGGTGTCGCTGAGCGAGTGAATCTGACGAGCGAAGTCGAGGTTTAGGGGTTTCGTTGAGACATTTGGGTGGAGATCCACGATTCGAGTTCTTGCCAATCGACGGGAGGTAGTTTGCTCAGGTCGGGGCGAAGTGCGACAGCGTCGTGAATATAGACATGGTGGATCGCGTCTTGAGCTCGGGTGGTGTTCCAGTGCAGCAGGATCCGGACGCACAGGGGTAGTGAGCCGGGTACTTCGACTTCGTAGCCACAGAGCAATGGCACATCAAGCCAACCCATTTGTCGGGCTGCCAGAGCGGGGAATTCTGCGTTGACGTCGCGGGTCACGGTAAAGATCGCGCTAGCGAGGTCTTTTGGGTTGATCTCATTGCGTCGGATGATCAGGGCAAGTAATTGTCGAGTGGCTTTGAGGATCGCTTCTTTGGTGTTGGCTTCGACGGTGGTAGCTCCGCGAACACCTCGGCAGACCGTTGGTTGGGAATTCGGGGGATTTTGCGAGGTGGTCTCAAGAGAACTTGGGCTGGAGTTCGGGGATTGGTTTTGCATCGTAAACTTCAGAACGCGAGGGGTTGAAAGCTTTTGGATTTACATCGAATGGCAGTTGCGATGCCTGGGGAAAATAAACGGGCATTCGCAAGCGAAAACTTGGAAGTATACTTCAAATTATGGAAATCGACGATGCCAACCCAACGATCGCGCCCGTTACCGAAACGGGGGCTGTTTCAGAGCTTGATCCGAAGCAATTTGCTTTTCTGATCGTAGACAATGATCCTGCGCACGCGCGGGCCATGACCGAGAGCCTTGAGAAAGTCGGGTATCGGTGTGATGTGGCGACCAGCGGGCCTGAGGGAAAACGCAAGCTTGAGCAGAACACCTACGATGTCGTGATCACCGATTTAGTGATGAATGACGTCGATGGGATGCAGATTTTGGCGACTGCCAAGCAGTTGTTGCCAGAGGCGGAGGTGGTGATGGTCACGGGCCATGCCACGGTGACGAAGGCTGTCGAAGCGATGCAGCTTGGCGCTTTTAATTTCCTTGAAAAACCCATCACTCCGAATCGCTTGCGGGCTATCGCGGTCAAGGCGAGTGAGGCGGTGCATTTGCGGCAGACGAACATCGATTTGCGGCGAAGGCTTGACGAAAAGTTTGGATTTGAAGGGATCGTATTTGCCAGTCCGGCGATGCAGCAACTGATCGATCGGCTTAAACGCATTGCGCCGACGGATGCGACGGTGCTTATTACCGGTGAGAGCGGGACTGGTAAAGAGATGATCGCTCGGGCGATCCATCAAAATAGTCCGCGAAAAGCCAAGCGATTAGTGGCTTTGAATGTGCGGGCAGTATCGGAAACATTGGTTGAAAGCGAGCTTTTCGGACACGTCAGGGGGGCTTACACCGATGCGGTTAGCGACCGCGAAGGGGCTTTTCAGTACGCCGACGGCGGGACGTTATTCCTCGACGAGGCTGGGGATATGCCGATGAGCACGCAGATCAAGCTTCTGCGGGTTCTCGAAGAGCATCAAATAACCAGGGTTGGGGACAATAAATCGATCAAAGTCAATGTTCGATTGATTTCCGCAACGAATCGCCCATTGGAGAAGATGATCGAGGACGGTCAGTTTCGTAACGATTTGTATTATCGGCTGAAAGTTGTCACCGTTCATTTGCCGCCGCTTAGGGAACGCCGCGAGGATATTATCCCGCTGATGGATCATTTTCGTAAGCAATTCATACGTCGGCACAATCGTGGGCCATGCAATTTTACTCCTGCTGTAACACGCAAGTTTTATGCATATGGCTGGCCTGGCAACATTCGCCAGTTGCGTAACTTCGTTGAAACGATGGTGGTTCTCGATACCGATGGGCGATTGGATATCGACGATTTGCCGCCGGAGCTCGACGACGCCGGGGGTGGCAATGGATCTGGCGGCAATGGAACTGGTGGTGCTGCTTCTGGATCATTTGCGGGGGAGTTTCCTGCGGACTTTCCTGGCGATCACTCCGAGGGGGGCCGCAAAGGGAGCGGAGTGGGGAGTTCAGGCAGTCATGGGGAAAAATCAAGTGTCGGGGGGAGTCATGGAATCCAAGGACTTACCGGTCCGGCCCCGGATTTGATTGGGAAAAAGATGGACGACATCGAAAGGTGGGCGATCGAAGAGACCTTGAAACTCACTGCGGGGAATCGCGAGGAGGCAGCGAAGATACTCGATATCGGCGCGCGGACGTTGTATCGCAAGCTTGATAAGTACAAGCAGGAAGGCTAGTTCGGTATAGGGGTATGCAAGCCGACGACGAGTTGTGTTTGTGTTTTCACATTTCCTGTCGCAAGGTGCTCAATTACATCCGCATCCATCGCGTCAAGTTGCCCAGTCAGTTAGCCGAGTGTGGCGGGGCTGGGACCGGTTGTGGATGGTGTCGCAAGCAGATGCAGAAGTTGCTTAGCGAATGCGAAGAGTCACCCCCTTCGGCTTTGGAGATTGAAAGTTGGCTAGAGGCTCGCACACCTCAGAAACACAAGTACAGCGAAGGTCGTGCCAAATACAGGGCGGCTTTGCCAAGCGGTGCATCATCGAACAGTGGCCCTGCAAATTTGCAAGATTGTGCTACTAGCGATCCTGGCTTGGACACACCGGTGGATAAGGATTTGCCGGATCTGGGGGATATGCAGACTCGCTTCGAGCCTGACGAGTGTGAGGGGTAAAATTAGGGATTTGGGTTAGGTATTTAGTTAGGGGTTTGTCGGGATGAGCCCGCACTTGCCCCTTTAGAAGCCTCGCTAATGCATGCTCGGGTGAAGTCACCGAGTGATTTAAGCAGATGCGACGAATTGCCACTAAAGGAAGCTTGCTAGCTCTTTTCCAATAGTTTCATTGAAAACGGGTCGATGAGGAGCACGCCCGCATTGTTCTGGGGTAGTTGCATCCCTTTTGTCCGGTGCGGGTTCAAAGTACACTGAAGCCCGCAGAAATTCCGTAGAATTTTAGGATGGGAAGCCACACTGCTGGTTGATAGTACATCTGATTGTGTTGGTTTAGCTGACGAAGTTGGTTGAGCTGACTGCGAGAATTGCACACCATTCGGAAACCCTATTTCGAACTATGTCCCAACGATTTCTTTTCCCAAGGTGGACGAATAAATTCCTCGCCCTGCTTGGGTTTTTGATTTTAGCCGGCGGCGCGTACGCGAGCGTTTTGTTTCTTGGGGTCACCAGCCCGGAGACGCTCAACACCGGCTATCGACCTTTGCAACCGATTCCATTTAGCCACGCGCTGCATGCGGGTGAGTTGAAAATGGATTGCAAGTACTGTCACGTTTCAGTGGATAAGTCTGCTCATTCGCAGATTCCCGCGACGCAGACTTGCATCAACTGCCACAGTCCAAAGACGGGTGCTAATGGTGCTCCGAAGTTGTCGGCGATTCACTCGGAATCGCCGAAGCTCAAGCCTCTTCGTGAGAGCTGGCGGACGGGTGAGTCGGTCGATTGGGTTCGCATTCACCGCTTGCCTGATTACGTGTATTTCAATCACTCGGCGCACGTCAACCGCGGGGTTTCCTGCGTGAGTTGCCATGGTCGAGTCGATCAAATGGAAGTAGTGCATCAAGCTAAGAATCAGTCGATGGCTTGGTGCTTGGATTGTCATCGCAATCCAGAGCCTCACTTGCGTCCGGTTGACCAAGTCACCAATTTGGCTTGGACGGCCGGCGGCGAGAAGGAGCAACTGGAACTCGGCAAGAAGCTTCGAGCCGAGAACAACATTAACCCTCAAACGAATTGCGCGGTTTGTCACCGATGAGCCATACTGGGACCGAAAGCAGAACTCGGTATTTTCGCAGCCTAGACGAGCTTCAGAAGACACCTGAGTTTGAACAATTTTTATCACGCGAGTTTCCGCAAGCGGCATCCGAGTTTCCTGAAGGGGTTTCTCGTCGTCGCTGGCTTCAGTTGATGGGGGCTTCGTTGGCTCTTGGTGGGTTGTCCGGATGCCGGTACAACCGCGAAGAGGTGGCGGCCTTCGTGATGCGGCCAGAGGGTCGAATCCCTGGGATTCCCGAGTATTTCGCCAGCAACTTCGAGTGGGCTGGTCGAGTCGTGCATGCGTTGGTTGCCAACGTCGATGGTCGTCCGTTGAAGGTCGACGGCAATGCAGAACATCCTGCTTATGCTCGCATCCAGAGCAAAGAAGCCTTGGCTAACAAGAAGCTTGCTGCTGCCGGTACGGATGTCTTCACTCAGGCATCAATTCTCTCGCTCTACGATCCAGATCGCATCGGGGTTGTCCTTCAGCGAGAGAAGTCGAGCAAGGCTCCGTTGATTGCCAATAGTGATAGCGACGAAGATCGCGATCGAAGTTGGGAGTCGTTCAAAGGCTACGTTGCATCGAACGTTGCGGCTTTGGGGACTGGTAAGGGGTTGGCGATTCTCATGGAGCCTACCCGTAGCCCGAGTTTCATGACGGTCTTGCGAGAGGTCTTGAAGAAGTTGCCTGATGCTCAAGTCGTACGTTATGAGTCGGTTTATACCGGCAATGTGAGCAAGGCTCTTGATGCTGTCGGTGCGTCGAATTGCTCGATGGCTTACGATCTTGAAAACGCGAGAGTGATTGTAACTCTTGATTCCGATTTGCTCGGAAGTGACCCGAACGCTGTGTTGTACGCAAAGCAATTTGCGAACCACCGTTCACCATCGGGCGAATGGATGAATCGTCTGTACGTTGTTGAGTCGCAGTACTCGGTAACCGGTACGTCGGCTGACTTCCGCCTCGCTCTGCGAGCGTCGCAAATCGATAGCTTGCTCAAGCGAATTGAAGCAGCGATCGACGCGGGTGTCGTGATTGAAGATAAAGAAGAATCGCAAACGATCGAGACTCTCGATGGCGATGCGAAAATTGCTCGTTTGGTCGAGTGCATCGCAAGCGATTTATTGGCGAACAAAGGCCAGGCGGTTCTTGCTGTCGGTTCGCACCACTCATTGGCGGCTCAGGTCGCGGCAGTGCGGATCAATGCTAAGCTTGGGAATGTCGGCAAGACGGTCAAGATTTACGAAGCTCCCGCTGACATTCTGCCGGTCAAGTCGATGAAGCTTGATGACTTCGTCAACAATGCCCAGGAGTTCGGTAAGCTTTGGATTCTTGCACCGAATCCGGTCTTTACGGTATCTGGGGATGTGCCTTTGGCGAAGGCCATCGAGCAGATCGGCGATGTTGTATACCTCTCGCACTACGATGACGAGACAGCGCGATCCTCCCGTTGGACGGTGCCTGCGGCGCACCCCTTGGAGTCTTGGGGTGACGTTCGTGCCGTGGATGGTACTTATGGAATTTGTCAGCCTACGATTGCTCCTCTGTTGGGTGGCAAGACTGCGGCTGAGTTGCTCGTGATGTTGGCGGGGTTGGCCGTTGATTCGCTTCCGCCTGAAGTTGTGATTGCGGAGACTGCTCCTCGCTTGTTCGGCAACGAGCCGATCGGAACTGCCCCAGCCGGGAAGACCGAAGCGAGTGTGATCGCTTCATTGAGAAAGTACCGCGAAGCTTTGCATGCTGGGTTTATGCCTGGTACTGAAGCGAAACTGTTCACCGGGGAGCTCAAGGCAGATCCGAAGGAATTGCAGTCGGCGGTTGAGGAAGTCAAGGGAACGACGGTGTCAGCTCGCAACTATGAGCTACCCGACTCCAAGATTGATCTGGCTTTGGACAAAGCTGGGTTGGAAGTTTTGGTGTTGCCGAGCGACACAGTGTACGACGGTCGTTTAGGTAACAACGGCTGGCTTCAAGAGTGTGCGCATCCTGTAACGAAGCTCGTTTGGGATAACGCTGCTTTGTGCAGTCCAGCAACTGCTAAGGCTCTCGGGCTCAAGCAAGGCGAGATGGTTGTCTTGTCTCTCGGGGAGTCCCGAGTGAAGTTGCCGGTGTTTGTCGTTCCTGGTCATGCCGAAGGGTCGTTTACGGTCAACTACGGTTATGGCCGCACCAAGGAACTTGGTGGCTCGATTGCCGGAGCGGTTGGAACCGATCTTTCGACGTTCCGTCGATGGAATCAAGCGGCACTGTATACCGGTGTGAGTGCATTGCCGACGAGCGAGCCATATCGCTTGGCGACAACTCAAGATCACTTTGCCATCGACGATTTGGGTGCTGGTGAAACCGCGAAGCGGGCTCCGCAACTCGTGCGTGAAGGCACTCTTTTCGAGTACTTAGAGAATCCTAAGTTCACGAACGAAGTGGTCGAGCATCACTTTGAAAACAAGTCGCTTTGGAAGGAACCAGCGATCGACCAAAACCACAAGTGGGGTATGGCGATCGATTTGAACAAGTGCACGGGCTGTAACTCTTGCGTGGTGGCTTGCCAAGCAGAGAACAACGTGCCGATCGTTGGTAAAGAGCAAGTGATTCGCGGACGGGAAATGCATTGGTTGCGAATCGACCGGTACTTCCAAGCCGACGTGAATCCGTTGACTTCGCAATCTTCGTTGCATCATCCGATCGACCCGAAGGTTGTCATGCAGCCGATGGCATGTGCGCACTGCGAGACAGCGCCATGCGAAGAGGTTTGCCCTGTTGCAGCAACGGTGCACACCGAAGAAGGTATCAATGCCATGGCTTATAACCGTTGCATTGGAACTCGGTACTGTGCGAACAACTGTCCGTACAAAGTACGCCGGTTCAATTATTTCAACTACAACGACGAGTACGGTTACTACTACGGATGGCAGGACAAGCGGGAGAAGGCATCGAAGAAGCTCCAGCAGTTGGTCTTGAATCCTGAAGTAACTGTTCGGGGCCGGGGTGTGATGGAGAAGTGCACTTACTGTATTCAGCGAGTGCAGAACGGTAAGATCTACGCAAGATCGAAGGGTGATGGCAAGGTGCACGATGGAGATATCCGAAGTGCTTGCCAAGAAGCTTGTCCAACGGAAGCGATTGTTTTCGGAGATTTGAACGACAAGACCAGCCGCGTTTACCAACTTCATCAAGACTCCAGGGCTTATGCTGTTCTCGAAGAGTTGAACATCAAGCCGCGGACCTTGTACTTATCGCGAATCCGAAATTTACCAAAGCGATTGGCGACTAAGAGTCAATTGCAGCCTGCACGACCAGGGCACGGCGGGCATTCCGATCACAATCATGACCACGAACATTCCTCAGGTGACCATGGCAACCACAGCTAGTTCGTATAACCCAAGGGAAATCGACAATACAGAGGACATCCCAGGTCGGCGTGCACCCTTGGTCACCGGCAATCAGACCTATTCTTCGGTCACGGAGATGGTTTGTCGCGTGGCTGAGGATCCGCAACCGAAATTGTGGTGGTTGCTCTTCGGGTTCTCCACGCTGACCGCGACGATGTTTCTTACCTTGATCGCATTCTTGATTTACAAGGGTGTTGGTATTTGGGGGAACATGAACCCGGTCTTCTGGGCGTGGCCAATCGTGAACTTCGTGTTCTGGGTTGGTATCGGTCACGCCGGTACCCTGATTTCCGCGATCTTGTTCTTGTTCCGTCAGAATTGGCGAACGAGTATCAACCGAGCAGCGGAAGCCATGACGATCTTCGCCGTTATTTGTGCTGGGATTTATCCTGGTATTCACGTCGGTCGCGCTTGGTTGGCTTTCTGGTTATTACCTTATCCGAGTTTGAATCTTTGGATGTGGCCGCAGTTCCGTAGCCCCTTGCTGTGGGACGTTTTTGCGGTCGGTACGTATGCATCGACCTCGTTGGTGTTTTGGTACATGGGTATGATCCCTGATATCGCGACATACCGTGACCGCAGCAAGACACCGTTTCGCCGGATGATCTACAGTATCTTGTGTCTCGGATGGACAGGTTCATCGCGGCACTGGTTGGTGTACGAAAAGGCTTACACGCTGCTTGCCGCTTTGGCAGCACCGCTGGTTTTGTCGGTTCACACCGTCGTTAGCTTTGACTTCGCCGTATCGCAGTTGCCGGGTTGGCACACGACGATTTTCCCACCGTACTTCGTTGCTGGTGCAATTTTCTCCGGCTTCGCGATGGTGGTAACGTTGCTCGTTCCGATGCGAAAGATTTACAAGCTTGAGAATGTCATCACGTTACGACACCTCGACAACATGAACAAGATCATTCTCGCCACAGGTTCTCTGGTGGGATTGGCTTACGGAACAGAGTTTTTCATGGCTTGGTATAGCCAGAACCAATACGAGAGTTTCACATTTATCAACCGTGCGTTCGGCCCCTACTGGTGGGCTTATTGGATCATGGTTACGTGTAACGTAATCTCGCCGCAATTGTTCTGGTTCAAATGGTTCCGCAGGAACTTGGTGGCGATGTGGATCGTCTCGATCTTCGTCAACATCGGTATGTGGTTCGAACGATTCGTGATCACGGTGACTTCCTTGAGCCGGGACTTCCTACCTGCTTCGTGGGGTTATTTCCGTCCGACGATGTTCGACGGTTTGATGTTCTTCGGAAGCTTTGGTGTGTTCATGACGTTGTTCCTCTTGTTCTGTCGGTTCTTGCCAACGATTGCAATTTCCGAAGTCAAGGGAACGATTGCAGCGGCGGAGCATGCCGAGCACGCTGAAGCTGCGTTGCTTGGACACGCCCACGGCGATGATCACGGCCATGGTCACGGACACGGTCACTAGGACGACGATTCGAGCGAAGGCTTGAATCAGTGGTTGCATCAAAAGATAAATGGGTTGGTAAATACAAAAGCGTAATCAAACATGAGTGAACATAAATCCACAAAGAGCATCGAGTCACGGCCACCGAAGGCGTGTGGTTGGATGGCGGAATTCACCAACGAGCACGATTTGCTTGACGCCGCTAGGAAAGTTCGTGACGCTGGTTACACCAAAACCGACGCGTTCACGCCGTTTCCCGTGCACGGAATCGATCATGCGTTGGGAATCAAGCCGACGATTTTGCCTTTCATCGTTCTTTGCGCTGGCTTGACCGGTCTGTGCACCGCTCTGTTGATGCAGTGGTGGATGAACGGGGTGGACTACAAGTACATCATTTCTGCCAAGCCGTTTGGTATTACCCCAGCGTCGATTCCAGTATCTTTCGAATTGACGATTTTGTTCTCCGCTTTCACGTCCGTCTTCGGGATGTTGGCGTTGAACGGGTTGCCCAAGTTCAGCAATCCTATTTTTACTAATCCGAATTTTGACCGAGCGACCAACGACCGGTTTTTCTTGTATGTCGATTCAACCGACAAGTACTACAATCGTGATTCGGTTCGCGAATTGTTGGGATCTGTTCATCCAACCTCGCTGGATGAAGTGATGGAAGACAACTCCTCAACACATCTGCCCAAAGCGATTTGGTTGGGAGCGTTGCTCTTAGTGTTGGCAGGTTTGATTCCGGCAGCGATCGTGTTGAACATGCGTGCAAGCGACAGCGACTTGCCACGTTGGCACGTGTTCTTTGATATGGATTTCCAACCTAAGAAGAAGCCACAGCAAAGTACGACGATATTCGCGGATGGACGCGCGATGCGACCTGCCGTACCTGGGACCATCTCCCGAGGGCAGCTTGAAGAACAAGACCCTTTCTATCTTGGGCATGATCCCCTGAAGATGAGTCTTGCAGACTATCGCAAGGCGGTATTTGTGTCTGCGACCGATCAAGACCCAGCGGAGGCTGCAAAGCCTGCCGAAGAACCGAAGGTTGCTGAGGAGCCAAAGGCGTCTGAGGAAGCCAAGCCGGCGGCACAAGACACAGCGGCATCACAAGCTCCAGCGGCAACCCCTGCACCAGCAAACCCACCAGCGGCTGCGGGTGACGGTGGAACGGCTCCGAAATATGCTTGGGTTGATAAGTTGCCTATCGAGGTAACCGAAGAGCACATGCAGATCGGCAAGACGAAGTATGAAACTTACTGTTCGGCTTGCCATGGATACTCGGGTTTTGGTGATGGATTGGTATCAAAGCGTGCGGCTAGTTTGTTGCAAGATACTTGGACGCCACCAACTTCGTTGCACATCGATCGAGTTCAAAAGCAACCGGTCGGGCAAATCTTCCACACGATTTCCAAGGGCCAAGGGAAGATGGCTTCTTATGCATCGTCGCTGAGTGCCAAAGAGCGATGGGCAGTGGTTCTTTATGTGAAAGCTTTGCAGCGATCCCGAAATGCGAACATCGAAGACGTTCCTGTCGAACAACGAAGTGGTTTGACTGCTTCTGCGACAGGTGCTTCGGAGGCCGCACCGGCAGAGGCAAAGTAAAGCTTCGATATCCCCTGATGATCACCGGTTGGTCGGACGACAGACCAGCCGACCAAGCAGAATTCAATCGACGAATCAATCGTTTCAAACAACAAAGTAAAATCCAGTTATGAGCCTGAAGTACGACCCTGAATCGATCCAGTTGCCGGAAGGCTGGAGAAAGTTGACGCCGATCTTGGTTGCCTTGGGGGTGATCCTCGTGGCGGTTGGATTTGCGTTCAGTTTGTTCGCTGGTGGAAGTTCTGAAAATGCATCCGAAGCGATGATGAAGTTCTTCGCGCACTCGTACTTGGCAAACTTTATGTTCGTCATGTCGATTGCATTGGGAGCTTTGTTTTTCATTCTCGTTCAGTTCGTAGCCAGGGCTGGTTGGAGCACATCGGTTCGGCGCATCGCTGAATTGTTGATGCAAACGATCCCTTTCCTTGCGGTAGTATTCGCCCCGATCATCATCATGTTGTTCGCCAACATGGATTCGCTCTATGAGTGGAATCGTCCGGATCGCGTGCACTCGAGTGTGATCAAAGCGAAGATTGACGTTGGCTATTTGACCAAGGAATGGTTCACACTGCGAACGATCCTGTACTTCACCTTATGGAGTGCGATGGGATGGTGGTTTTTCAAGCGGAGTCGCGAGCAAGATGAGTCTGGGGATATCGGGCCTTCGCTTGCACGGCAAAAGTGGGCTGGTCCATGTATCATGATTTTCGCTTTGTCGGTTAGCTTTGCCGCTTTCGACTGGGTGATGAGCATTGATGCCGACTGGTTCAGCACCATTTTTGGTGTCTACATTTTCGCGGCTGGCATGATGGCGTTCTTCGCAACGATGATTCTCATCAGCCTGTCATTGCAACGGGCCGGAAAGGTTCGCGAGTTGATCACCGTTGAACACTTCCACGACATGGGTAAGTTCATGTTCGGGTTTATCATGTTCTGGTCTTACATCGCGTTCTCCCAGCTATTGCTTTATTGGTACGGCAACATCCCTGAAGAAACCAATTGGTATTTGGTTCGCCTCTCAAATGGCTGGCAGTACTTGGCTTACGGGTTGATTCCCCTGCACTTCGCGATTCCTTTCTTGGGGACAATTAGCCGACACGTTCGTCGTCACCGAGCGGGACTTGCTTTCTGGGCGGTCTGGGCATTGGTGGTTCACTGGTTGGACATGACCTTCTTGGTTATGCCAAACGCAGGAGCTTTCAATCTCATGCCGATGGTTGGGCATTTCATGGGCGGATTGGGAATGTTGATGGTCTTCTTAGCATTCTTCTTGGCAAAGGCGAGCGGAACGCCGCTTGTCCCTATGCGAGATCCTCGTTTGCCGGAAGCTTTGACGTACGCGAACCCACTCCTATAGTTCATCACTGCAATCACTTGGTACTCGAAAGTCCTCTTCGTGTAAGCGTGCAGAGGGCGGCGAGTCAGATAAGAACCACGAAGAGATCAATCGAAGGAAATTACGCTATGGCGCGTTACGACGATTTAAACACGAATATGATCGCATACGCTGCGGTGTTGAGCATCGTGGTGTTGGTGTTGGTTTTGCAAGGGACACAAGCCCTTTGTTACAACATGGTTAACTGGACGGACGAGCGAGTCGACAAAACTGGTACGGAAGCGGACAAACCGCTGAAGATCAAGAGTGAACAATTGAAGTCTTTGACCGGTTATAAGAAGGAAAGCGTGATCGACGAGACGGCTCCAGCTCCTGAGAAGGGGCAGCAGCCAAAAATGAAGGATGTAATTTACATCCCGATCACCGAAGCACAAAAGCTGATCCTAAAGGAGATGGCACCCGCTACCGGGGCTTAGTACCGCGCACATGTCACTGTCTGTTTTCCTTGGAATCCGAACTCACGCAAAGCTGCTAGTGTTTTTAGTAGCTACGGTTGTTTGTTGCGCGGCGAAGGGCGAGGACTACGGCAGTGTGAACAACACGTTGCCTAAATCGATGGAAGGTGTTGGGATTGACCAGAAGCTTGGCGAGTTGGTTCCACTGGATTTGGAATTCACTTGTGCCACTGCCTCGAAGTCACTCGGCGAAATCGCTGGCGTTCGTACTTCTCTGAGGAAACTGCTTCGAGAAGGCAAGCCGGTTTTGCTGACGCTCAATTATGGAAATTGCCCTGGGATGTGTATCGCACAACTCAACGGGTTGGTTCGAGGGTTGAATGAATTGAGTTCTGTGCAGTTGGGCAAGGATTTTGCGATGGTTTCCATTAGCATCGATCCTTCGGAGACCATTGCAAAAGCTTCGGGTACTCAACAACGATACGCTCAGGACTTGTTCGATCACCACGATGCAAGTTCTTGGCAATTTTGGGTTGGCGACAAGCAAGCCATTGAAAAGATGGCGGATGCCGTTGGGTTTCGTTACACGTACGATGCAAAGCACAAGCAATTCAATCATCCTTCGGCAGCGATCTTCATCGCACCGAACGGGACGATCACTCGATACGTCTTTGAAATCGGCTTCGTCGCGAATACCTTGAAGATGGCTTTTGTAGAAGCGGGGCAAGGACGGGTTGGTTCACCATTGGATATGATCGCCTTGTGGTGTGCCCACTACGATGCGAATGAAAACAGATATTCGACAAGTGCCAGGCGACTGATGTCGATTGGTGCTGGTCTATTCGTAACGCTAGGGGCGGTTGCGTCCCTTCCTTTTTGGTTGGCGCGACGAAGCCATTTAGAGAAAAAGAACCGTCAGGCGGCGATTGGGTCGTCGGATGGTGATGAGGGTGCTCAAGCATCTTCAACAGACAACGACTTGAAGCGCTCGGTTATCAACTAGAGACTCGGATATGAATTTCGTTTTAGCAGACAAAGTAGCACCATACGCTTGGTTTCCAGAGGGGGCGTCCAGTTTCGCTCCGCAGGTAGACTTTTTGTTTACCGCGATCCTTTGGATTTGCATCCTGTTTTTCGT
>JBJONT010000190.1:0-6022 GCA_046051705.1 Planctomycetota bacterium
GTCTCGTTTGGGTCCAACCCAAGAAATTTACAGTAAACGCGTTGAGTTCGAAGGAGTTCTCCGCTGTCGGACGGTTTCGTGTCGATTAAAAACCGATTAGCGGATTGTTCGGAAGAACTTCCCGATTGAAGATTCTCGGTTCGGTGAGCGGTTTGGGCGTTACTCGAAGCGGTTGGCGGATTGGGTCTGCGGTTGAAATGCGCACGCTTGGAATTCGCACCTTCAGCACTTTTCGAGGCAGTGCTGGTCAGCGAGTTTCTGTTTTTCTTCGAGTTTTTGCTAGCACGAATCTTTGTGCTATTTTGGTTTTTCGAAGTTGTGGGGCGGGACATAATCTGGTCTATGGTTAATCAATGCATCTGTAGGCGTGGAATGAAAGCACAGGGGATCCTAATCCCCCGCTATCGGCTTTGACAACCGTATTTCCACAGCGAGGGGTCACACGATTTTTTCTCGGTCGGCTCCTTGGCCAAGCCCCTCGCTCAGAGGGTTTATAGGTAGAGTAAGGATGCTTACCGATCCGATGGCATTAAGGACGGGATAGTTCCCCAAGAAGTTCGCTGGCAAATGGGGAAATGTCGAATAGTGAGCGAGGAGAAAAGTCGAAAATTTTTTTTCTTGGTGGGCAAAATTTTTAAGGCAGGGGCGGTTGCCAGCTAGACATTTAGTCGCCTGCGATTCGGTTCAGAACTCGAGGAATGCAATGAAACGATATGACTTTTTGGTGATTGGTTCGGGAAAAGGGGGCAAGACCCTAGCGATGAAGCTTGCAGGTGATGGGGCGTCGGTGGGATTGATCGAACGCAAATGGATTGGTGGGAGTTGCATCAACTTGGCCTGTATTCCTACAAAGACGCTGGTCAAGACGGCGAAGGTCGCTCATCTGTTTAGGAACGCCCGGAGTTATGGGGTAGCGTTTGAAGGGCGAGACGGTGCCATTGACGGTGCCATTGAAGGTGCTTTGCCGGGTGCCGGAAAGGTGGCGGGGGCCGGAAAGGTGGCGGGGGCCGGAAAGGTGGAGGGTATTCAGGGGGAAGACGGATTGGATATGCGGGCTGTTCTGGAGCGAAAGCGTTCGGTGGTCGAGCAGATGGTGGAACGCAATAAGTCTGGCTTTGCGAGATCAGGAGTTGATTTGTTGATTGGGCAGGGGAGATTTGTCGGAGAGGAGCGGGTATTGGTTGATTTTGGGGTGGGCGGAGCAGGGGATGGGCGAGTTGGCGAGGAAGTATTTTCAGCGGACCGGATTGTGATTAATACCGGAGCGAGTCCGGTGATTCCAGAGGTTCCAGGATTAGGTCGATCGGGGGCGCTAACGAATGAGACGCTCCTGGAGTTGGACCGCTTGCCGGAGCATCTGATCGTACTTGGCGGGGGCTATATTGGGGTGGAGTTCGCGCAGGTGTTTCGCAGATTGGGTTCGAGGGTGACATTGATCGATCGCAACGAGCGATTTCTGCCCAAGGAGGATTTGGACATCAGCGATTCCTTGTTAGAGGTATTTCATGACGAGGGTATCGAAGTGATCCTTGGCGCTACTGTCGAGCGCGTCGAGGGGCGATCAGGAGAGGAAGTCCAGGTAGAGCTAGCAACAGCTAAAGGTCAACGTCCGGTAGCTGGGAGTGACTTGTTGGTTGCGTTGGGGCGTCGACCCAACACACAGGAGTTGGATTGCCAGGTCGCAAAGGTAAAGATAGGGCAGCGGGGAGAGATCGAGGTCGACGAGCGGTTGCAGACCAGTAATCCTCGTGTTTGGGGGGTGGGTGATGTGACTGGAGGGTTGCAGTTCACGCATGTCTCTTGGGATGATTACCGAGTGTTATACTCGAACCTCAAGGGGGGAAATCGAACAACGAAAGGGCGGCTTGTTCCTTACACGCTCTTCACTGATCCTGAGCTGGGGAGAGTAGGGTTAACAGAGGACCAAGCGCGTGGGATGGGCAAGCAGGTACGCATAGCGAAGATGCCCGCGAGCGCGATCCCGCGAGCGATGACATCTGGCGAGACACGTGGATTGTTAAAAGCCGTTATCGATCAACAGACCGATGAGATTCTTGGTGTTTCGATTCTGTGCGCTGAAGCTGGAGAGATCCTTGCGACGATCCAAGTCGCGATGCTCAGTGGAATGAAAGCAGGTGTGTTAAGGGATGTAATCTTTTCGCATCCGACGATGGCCGAGGCGATCAACGATTGGTTGTATCGTTAGAAGAGTAATTCCGTCGAAGCACAGTTCGTCAGCCGCCGCTGGTTTGTTCCCAGCGATCGACACAAGCAGCCACGGCGATATCGCCGACAACATTGACGGTGGTTCTTGACATGTCCAGAAGTCGGTCGACTCCCATGATCAGCGCGATCCCTTCGGGTGGGACATTGATTGTTTGCAAGACGAGAACAACCAGGGGGAGCGAACCGCCCGGAACTCCTGCCGTTCCCACTCCGGCGAGAATACTTAGGATCACGACGGTGAATTGTTGATACCAGTCGAGATTGACACCGAAGACTTGGGCTAGAAACAGAACTGTCATCCCTTCGTATAGGGCAGTCCCATTCTGGTTGGCGGTCGAGCCGATGGTAAGGACGAAGTGAGAGACTTTGCGATCCAGGTGGAGTTTATCTTCGACGACTCGCAAGGAGGTGGGTAGGGTGGCGTTAGACGACGAGGTGCCGAAAGCGGTCAGCATGACTTCGAGGATATCGCGAAAGAAAGCGACTGGGGAGCGACCGGCGATAAAGAAGATAGCTAGTGAGTATACGATGAACATGTGGATGCTCAGTCCGGCAAGGACCGCAATCACGTAACCGGAGAGAGCGACAAAGAATTGCAAACCAAGGACTGCGGTGATGGAAAAGATGAGCGCCGCGACGCCGATAGGAGCGAATCGCATCGCCGCACCGATGATGATCATTACCGCATCGTAGATACCTTGAAGTACATCGATTACGGGTCGCGAGCGTTCGGGAGGGATCAGTGTAAGTGCGATGCCGAAGCACAGGGAGAAGAACATGACCCCTAGCATTCCGCTTCCGGGCGACGAGCCATCGAGTGCGCCGACGGCTTCTTGTAGCGGGTTTCGTGGGATGATCTCGACGATGGTCTGGATGGGAGTTTTGGCTTCTTGGGCTTTGGATATTTTTTCGTTTGCTTGAGAAGCGAATCGTTCTCGAAGCATCGCGGTAGCTTCGGCGGAGATAGCTTTGCCTGGTTGGAGTGTGTTTGCCAGAGTGAGTCCGATTAAAACGGAAGCAGCGGAGAACAGGAGGGTCATGATCAAGGTGCGTCCGCCGAGGCGTCCCAAGCGTCGCACGTCACCTATTTCGGCAACACCGAGCGTGAGTGCGCAAAAGACAAGCGGTACGACGACCATGAAGATCAGTCGAAGAAAGATCTCGCCGAGCGGATAAGCGACATTGTCAGCAAAGTACTTCAGTTGCGCGATGGGTTTTCCATCGGGGCCTTGAAGAAACAGGTTGCAAAGGATGCCTGCGAGGGCTCCGACCGCCAAGCCAATTAGGATTTTCCAGTGCAATCCTAAGCCGCGATGAGGCTGATCGTTATGGTTTTCGCTGTTCATTCGCTTACTGAGCTCCAGGTGGACAGTACTTGGTCAACCAACCGAAGACTTCTTGATGCCAATGGCGGCTGTTGTGCGATTTCGAAACCCAGTGCCCTTCGTCTGGGAAGTTCACAAAGCGACTAGGCACCCCTTGGCGTTGAAGGGCTTGGAAGAGTTCGTGGCCTTGACCGATCGGGCAACGGAAGTCCAGGTCGTTGTGTATAACGAGCATTGGGGTTTTGTATTCCCCAAGTTTTCCGGCGCGCGTATGGGGGCTGAACTCGCGGTATTTTCCGGGGATTTCCCAAGGGAGACCACCATGTTCATATTCATCGAACCAAAGTTCTTCCGTCGTGCCCCACATGCTTTCGAAGTTGTAGACGCTGCAGTGAGAGATCAAGCAGCGAAACTCTTTGGCGATTTCATTCACAGCAAACCAATCTTGCATGTACCCGCCGAAGCTTGCACCTGCGGAAGCGATTCGCGATGAATCAACATACGGGAGTGCTTTAACAGCCTTCAGACCTGCGAGCAAATCTCGGTAGCATTTGCCACCCCAGTCGCCGCTGATCTCGTCGCAGAATTTCTGTCCGAAGCCAGTCGACCCGCGAGGGTTCGGCAATACCACTAAGTAGCCTTGAGCGGCCCAGAGTTGTGGTGTCCAGCGATAGCTCCAACCGTCTTCCCAAGCTCCTTGAGGACCGCCATGGATGAGATACGCTACGGGCCATTTTTTCGAAGGGTCGAAACCTGGTGGTTTAAGGATCCACATCTGCATGTTTACCGAGCCCTCGACCGGTACTTGCACACTCTCTGGAGCAGCGGATTGGATTTGTGACTTTAACGTTTCATTCCCTGTTGAGAGTTGGGTTGCTTTCAAGTTTCCATCGAGGAGTTTGCCGCTCGTTGTTCGAAGAGCATACAAGTCTGCTGGTGCGTTGATCGTGGCTCGTGCGACAACTAACGTATTGTTTGCATAGCTTAAACCGGTAAGCTGCCCTGCGCGTTGATCCGGGAATTCGATGTTCAAGCGTTTTGGTTTTTTGTTGGCATCTACTGTGAAGAGTCCCGTAGCGCCGTTTTCTTCGGCGACGTAGACCAAAGCATCGTTGCCGACCCAAGCGAAATCACCTACAGAGCGATCGAGGGAGGAAGTCCATGGTTGGGGTTTTCCAAGCCATCGACCATCGGGCGAAGTATCGACGAGCATCAGTTCCCATTTGTCCGCTTCGTAACCGGGTTTGGCTTGCGCGCGGTAAGCGAGTTTCTTTCCGTCCGGACTGAATCGGGGAGTGCAGTCGGCTGCTGTGTTCGTTGAAGTTAGGGATTCCCAATTCACTGAAGGGCTTTCTAAGTCGATGCGACATAGATCGTAGTTCGTCGTCCACGACTCACCCGTAGCCGGTGCGCAGGTGGCGATGAGAAACCGCCCGTCGGGAGAGAAACAGAAATCATCTCCGATGCTGAAAGTCATGCTTGTGGGGTTCGCATCGCGATCCCCAGGCGTTACGTCCCGGCAGTTAGATCCGTCGGCATTGATGATAAACAAATGCTGACGCTTATCTTCGACATAGCTATCCCAGTGCCGAAAAAAGAGCTTTGTAAATGTTTTGGCTTTTACGGGGTTCGAAGCGGTTGCTTCGTCGAATTCTCGGTTTTTGACATCGGACTGCTCGAATGCAAGTTCGCTCCATTCCGGGCGAACCGTGGAGAGGAACGCGATGCGTTTACCATCCGGCGACCAAATCCCATTCGAAGCCCCGGTGGAGATTTTGGTCAGTTGCTTGGCTTCCGCAAAACCTGATTGATCCAGGATGTAGAGTTGCGGCGAGCCGTCCCTGGAAGATTCGAACAGGAGCTTAGATGCATCTGGAGAAAGACGTGGGTGGGTATCTGCCTTCGCAGCGCGTGTGACTTGGACGGGCGCGTTTTGGTTACTTTCTTCATCCGATTGTCCGGAGCCAACTTTCAATCGGTAAAGGTTCGTTACCTTCTGATTCCTGAGTGGATCAAGAAATTTCGTAGATTGGAAATAGACATAGGAACCGTCGGGAGAGAGTTGCGGATCGGCGTATCGTTCGAACTGAAACAAGTCGTCGATCTGCATCGGCCGCGGTTGGGTAATGGGGGATTGAGCCGAAACAGAATTCTGTGAGAGCATGGAAGTCGGGGCGAGAGAGCCTGAAGTGATCAAAGCGAATAGAAGTGAGGATGTTGCGATGCTTTTCGCTGCGATGTCTTTTGCTGTGATGATTTTCGTTATATGAAGTCCGCGGAGGGTGGTGTTTGTAGAAGGAGTCGAAGTCATCGGATAGGTCCTTTAAGCCCTGGGGGATAGGTGATCCGTAGGGGGGTGATTTTGCGGGTTGATATGCAGCAACATCATAACCAAAACCGCGATGTTTGCATGCTAGCATTTCGCTTAGGCCCTACATTTTATCTAGGTGGTACAGAGGGGTATATGGCGA
>JBJONT010000191.1:0-3183 GCA_046051705.1 Planctomycetota bacterium
GCACTCCAACTTAACAACAAATCCTTTTCCGAGCCGATCATGGCTGCGGGGCTTGGGGCTTTTTTGGCCAAGCATTGCCCATCGAGAAAGAAATTCAGGTCGCTTCCGAGTTCGGCTGCCAATGAACGCAATAAGTCAACATCGACACTTTGTGTCCACAGCAAAGAACCAAGCAACAACGCGGCAACCGCGTCAGCGCTTCCACCCCCAAGCCCCGCTTGTGCAGGGATACGTTTGCGAAGCACCACGCTGGCACCTTGGTTACGGTGATGTGGAAGTTCAAGTCTCGCTCGGAGTTTTTCCAAAGCCCGAACAACTAGGTTGCTCGAGTCGCTCGGGATTTGAAACGCTCGATCCTGCGAATCAAGCCCAGTACTACTGTTAAGACCAGTACTACTGCTAAGCCCGGGAATGCTAGAAGCCCCGGGGATAACAAGAGCTTGTGAAACATCGACCGAGAGGCTGATCGACGACGAATCCGTTGGATAGATCTCCAACACGTCGGTCAAGTCGATCGCATGCATCAGCGTATCGAGATCGTGATAACCGTCTTCGCGACGCCCGAGTACTTCAAGAAACAAATTGATCTTCGACGGGACAACGCATCGCCAACCTCGCTTGTGCTGCGCACTGAGCACTCGCGCGGAGCTGGTCGCATCCTCAGCCCCGAGATATCTCGGAGTTTCTGATTCGGCATATACGGCTTGTGAATTCTCGATAGGTTGCAATAGCATGGAGATCGATCGCTGTTCGTTGAGATACTTCAAGTCCCCTTAGGCTCAGGAACCTGTTGTCCTCGGAAAGCCCGCTTGAGTCCACCCGCGCCAACCACCGTCAACACTGACAACTCGCGTGTAGCCCATCTTCTGCAAGTTATCTGCTGCGAGTGCCGATCGGAATCCCCCGCCACATAGCAGGTAGAGTTCGGTCGAAGTATCTGGGAACCGCGATTCGATATCTCGCTCGATGATGCCTTTGCTCAAGTGCACAGCACCTGGTACATGCCCTGCTTCGAATTCGCTTTCTTCGCGTACATCGATCAGGACAGGAGGGTTAGGACCATCGAGCCGTTGCTTGAGCTCCTCGACGGTGCATTCGCGAATGTTGGCTCGGACTTGCTCGACGATCTTGAGGAATCCTGGTGAATGTTGTGCGGCCATAGCGTTCGATCTCACTTTTCAAAGAATGGGTTTCGGTTCTTCCGGCATTTTAGTGGCAAGGAAGGCTGGGAAAAAGGTTGCAATAGTCAAATGGGTACCTAAGGAAGGTTTAAGAACTAGAGCAGTTTAGAGAGTTTGCGGTGAGCGTTCAGAAAGTCACCTAGGAGTTCTTGAAAAATTGTTTCAAAGGCTGCAGAGTCAGCACAATCTACGCCGATAGAAACTTCGCGGACAAAGTGTAGTTTCTTCGCCCGATGTTTCCTTCCCTGTTCCGATAGGGAACGGACGACAAAAAGCGAAGCACAAACACCGATGGACGCTTTAAAGGAATTGTAAATCACACTTGAGAGAACAGCGATGGCCCGTTTGACCGCTGCAACCTACGGCTTTCTAGCATTGATCGCCCAACTAGCGTTGGGAATGATTCAAGGCTGGGATGCGGAAAAGGTTCTAGCTCAATCGATCCTAGCACTTTTGATCGCATCCTGCCTGGGATGGATCGTCGGCAACCTTGCACTGATTTTGGCTTTGGGAACCCCTAGCGGGGCATTTTCTTCATCAAACAAGCAACGACTCGGTAATCTGGATAAGTAAGACAAACCGGATTTCTGAATCTTTGCTTAATTGGTGTGGAATTCGCCGGCGGAACTCGGTAGAGTCCGCCTCTCGAGTGCCACAGTGAGAAATCGATCGGGCCGGACATGGATGTCCTGCTAGATGCGCAAGAGTCGGGTCGTTGTTCACCAAGTGGCGCACGACGAGATAGCCAAGAAAGCATGGAGGTTCGAATGGCGACAACTGCAGTACAAAATGTCGACATGACTGAGGTCTGGACGAAATTCAAAGCGGATCCGACCAGCATCGAACTGCGGAATAGACTGATTGAACGATACACCCCTCTCGTCCGCTACAACGGTGAACGACTGCGGTCGAAACTTCCTGAAGGAGTCGAACTCGACGACTTGATCAGCGCTGGGATCTTTGGCCTGATGGATGCCATCGACGCATTCGATATGGAACGCGGGGTCAAATTCGAAACCTACTGCGTACCTCGTATCCGCGGTGCGATGCTCGATGAACTCCGCACCATGGACTGGGTCCCACGACTCGTCCGCAGCAAAGCAAGCAAACTCAACGAAGCAACCAAGTTGCTCGAAGCCAAGTATGGTCGACCACCAACCACCCATGAACTCTCTGTCACCATGGGTATCTCGATCGATGAACTAGAGAAGATGAAGGCCGATGCGGCCGCCGTCGGCCTGGTTTCCTTGAACAAGAAATGGTACGAAACCGACAGCTACAAAGATGTTCGCGAAATCGACGTCCTTGAAGATAAGCGAAGCGAAGATCCAACACGCCGTATCGGTAAAAGCGATCTGATGCGGTTGGTCACCAAAGGTCTTAACCGCAACGAACGACTCATCATCATCCTCTACTACTACGAAGAGATGACGATGAAGGAAATCGGTGCTACCCTCGACTTGAGCGAAAGCCGCGTAAGTCAAATGCACACAAGCATCGTTCAAAGACTTCAAGAACAACTCGGTCGCCGCCGAGTCGAATTCGGCTCCTAATTACTAATCCTAATTAACAAGCCTTAACGAATTTACATCGATCAACTTTTACATCGATCAACTCCGAAGAGCGTTGCAGGGATTCCCAATTCCTTGCAACGCTCTTTTCATTTCCCCCCCCCCGCAGTAGCGGGGCAACTTCCCCGTTTTCAGAACCGCGGATATCTTAGCCCTATGGTTGGCTACCCAAAAAGGAAGCTTAACAGGAACACGCAAACCATCGTTTTGCCTAGAGATTGCACCTAGAGATTGCAAATGGATTCATCCAAAACAAACTTCAAACCAACCATAGGTCTATCTCTGCGGTTCGACCACGTTTCAGTGGACTCAAGCCAAAGCTCCACCAAATCCACTCACAAGATCCTCGACGACATCAGCTTCGAATTATCACCCGGAGAATTTGTTTGCGTTCTGGGACCAAGCGGTGCTGGGAAATCCACCCTCGTTCG
>JBJONT010000192.1:0-14289 GCA_046051705.1 Planctomycetota bacterium
GCACCACTGATCAAGATGCAGATCAAACGTTTACCTACACGCTGGTCGATGGATCAGGGGACACCGATAACTCGGCGTTCAACATCAGCAGCAATACCTTGCGAGCCAACAGCAGCTTCGATTTCGAAACAAAGGCGAGCTATACCGTTCGCGTTCGATCGACCGATCAAGGCGGCCTGTCAACAGAGAAAGCCTTCACGATCTCCGTCACCGATGTCAACGAAACTCCAACCGATGTCTCCCTCTCGGCAAATACCATCGCTGAAAACGCCGGAGCCAACGCGACCGTAGGGACGCTCAGCACCACTGATCAAGATGCAGATCAAACGTTTACCTACACGCTGGTCGATGGATCAGGGGACACCGATAACGTTGCGTTCAACATCAGCAGCAATACCTTACAAGCCAACAGCAGCTTCGACTTCGAAACCAAGTCAACCTACACAGTGCGCGTTCGATCGACCGATCAAGACGGCTTATCGACCGAGAAGGCCTTCACCATCTCCGTCACCGATGTCAACGAAACTCCAACCGACATCGCCCTCTCGGCAACCAACATCACTGAAAACGCCGGGGATGACGCCACCATCGGCACCCTCAGCACCTCCGATCAAGATGCAGATCAAACGTTTACCTACACGCTGGTCACCGGATCAGGGGATACCGATAACGCTTCGTTCAACATCAGTGACAATTCCTTGCGAGCCACCAGCAGCTTCGATTTCGAAACGAAGTCGAGCTACACAGTGCGCATTCGCTCGACCGATCAAGGTGGCCTGTCGACTGAGAAGGCGTTCACGATCAGCGTAACCGATGCCAACGATACTCCCACCGATATCGCATTATCCAACGCTTCGATCGCTGAAAACGCAGCTGCCGCAACAACCATTGGTGTCTTGTCGACAACGGATCAAGATCCATCGGACACCTTCACGTACACCTTGGTCTCCGGCAGTGGCGACGCCGACAACGCAGCCTTTAGTATTGATGGCAGCGAACTAAAAGCTGTTGACGGCTTCGATTACGAAACGCAATCGAGCTTTACGGTACGCATCCGATCGACCGATCAAGGTGGACTATGGACGGAAAAGGAATTCACGATCACTGTTACTGACGAAAACGATGCCCCAACAGACATCGAATCTTCCAACACTGTGATTTCCGAGAACTCACCAAGCAATACTGTAGTTGGGAATCTCTCGACTACCGATCAGGATCCAACCGATGCATTTACTTATGCATTGGTATCCGGTAGCGGTGACACAGACAACTCCGCGTTTAGCATCAATGGAAACATTCTTCGTGCAACGCAAACGTTTGACCATGAATCGAAATCAAGTTACTCCATTAGAATTCGCTCCACGGATCAAGCTGGACTTTTCGTAGAGAAAACTATCTTGGTCTCGGTCTCCAATGAGAATGAAGGTCCCACAAACCTGTCCCTTTCCGATACGACAGTTCCAAAGAACTTTGGTGCAAACGCCTTGGTTGGCATTCTCTCGACAACGGACCCAGACACCGCAGATCTGTTTACCTACACGCTGGTCTCTGGATCAGGGGATACCGATAACAATCTTTTCAACATCTCGGGGAATCGCTTACGAGCTACCGATTCCATCAGCTTTGACCCCCAAAGCAGCTACTCGGTCCGAATCCGTTCAACGGATGCAGGCGGTCTGTTCTTTGATCGCGAATTTTCCATCGTCGAGCGGGATCTGAACGTTTACGTCACCGGTACATCAAACCCTGATAGTATCAGCTTGACCTATCAAGGGGACGGCACGACGCATCTTTGGGTAGCCGCAGTAAATGGTGCGACGGTGTTCAACGGTGAATTGGTCCACCCCGGCTCAATTCAAATCGATGGACTTGGAGGTAACGACTCCGTTCAAATTGCAGGTAGGTCCGTAGCTGATCGCTTCGTACTCGACGGAAGCAATCTGACAGCAGAAGGCAGCATGGTTCGGCTGACATCTACCGAGAATCTCAGGATCCTCGGGTTTGCCGGTGACGATCAATTGCAAGTAATCTCTGGCTCGGTGCTCTTCGACGGTGGCACGGGTATCGACCAACTAACAATGACCTTAGGCGATCACCAAGTCACTGTATCGGGGTCCAACAGCGGGAATATCGATGGATCGATCATCTTTGCGAATACCGATTCCCTGCAAGGTGGCTCCGGGAATGAACAATTCCAATTCGGTGCCCTCGGACGCCTCTCGGGTAGCATTCTCGGTGGTGCCGGTCTCGATGCCGTGATCCTTCCCAACAAAGCCACTGGACAAATAGTCAATTTGCAAACTGGAGTTACGAGTGTTTCGAACGGGTTCGGACAAATCGAACAAATCGTCGCTGGCTCCGCGTCTACGGACCTGCTGATCGGTGCCAACACGGGTAACCTTTGGAGTCTCACGGGTACGAACTCCGGAACGTTGAACAACTCTTTGGCTTTCTCTGGCTTCGAGAACATCTCGGGTGGCTCCGCAGCCGATCAGTTCCTCTTCACTGTTAACGGCCAACTATCGGGCAGAATCTTCGGCGGGGACGGGGTAGATTCTTTGGACATCAGCCAAAGCACCGCTCCACAATCCTTCCGTATCGGTGCTATCTCGACCGTCGACAACTTGATCGGTTCTTACACGTCGATCGAGCAAGTTACAGGGAATGCAACCACGGGCACGAAGCTCATCGGCCCATCGGCCGGGGCTGCTTGGAGCATCCAGCCGAACGGACAGATTGCAATCAATGGCACGAATTATTCTGCAATCCGAGAGATCTCTGGCGGCAGTGGATCGGATACGATCCTTGGACCATCGCAAAACACTTCTTGGACTATCCTCACTCCCAACGCTGGGCGACTTGAATCCTCGAATTGGAGCATCGATTTCCAAGGAACGGAAAACTTGTACGGTGGAACAGGCGTCGATACGTACACGTTTGCCAACGACGGACGACTTTCGGGTTCGATTACCGGTGGCAGCGGAAGCGATCGACTGAACTTCGAATCGATCAACGCAGAATTGCTGATCGATGCGGCAGGAACACCCAAAGTGCAGCTTGCCGGTAACCTCCAAACGGTTCTCGGTGGGTACAACTCGGTCGAAACAGTCAAGGGGAACGCTCTGAGTGGGTCCAAGATCAAGGGCGGAAACGCAGCAACCAACTGGTTAGTTTCCACCGCCGGACAACTTTTCCACAACAGCATCGCCTATGAGTCGATCGGTGGCATTACGGGGGGAACGGGGCTCGATACCCTGACCGGTCCATCGCTGCCCTCAGGTTGGAGAATCGACGCGTCAAATTCCGGACAATTAGCTTTCGCAGGCAAAACTCTGTCCTTCAGCGGTGTCGAAAATCTCACTGGCGGAAATCAATCCGACGCTTTCGAGATCGCTCCAACCGGAACCCTGACCGGTAATCTCAACGGGGGAACCGGCACGGCACTCAACGCCATCAGTTACTCGCAGTGGCAAGTCGGCGTGAGCATCAACTTTAACTCGACTACCAATGGCAATGCCACGGCGATTGCTGGACTGACATCAAATCTTCAAATGGTTACCGGTGGGGCTGGCAATGACACGCTGACAGGATACTCCAACAAATCCACGATCTTAGTCGGCCTTGGTGGAAACGACACACTCGTCGGAGGCAACCAACGCGACCTCCTCCTCGGTGGAACTGGGGCGGATGCATTGACTGGTTCCGGAGGAGACGACTTGCTGGTAGCAAGTCAAACAAACTTCGACGCACAGCGAAACGCTTTGATCGCGGTCTACAACGAATGGACATCCGCTCGTACCTTTGCTCAGCGAACCGCGAACATCTGGGGTAATGGTACAGGCTCAAGATCCAACGGCGAATACTATCTCAACAGCGATTCAAGCGATCAAGTCACCGATACCGTCTTTGCTGACGGAAACGTCGATTCGCTGATTGGTGGATTAGGTCAAGATTGGTTCTTTGCTAACCTAGCGGACAGCACGGACTTCTCTGGTTCAGGAACAAGTCCAGATAAACTGAACCGTCCACTCGCTCCTTGATATTGAGGATTTTTGATAATTGACGCCTCGCTTCGCACGCAAGCGAGGCCTTACGTGGTGCGGTCCTTACGTGGTGCGGTCCTTACGTGGTACGGTCCTTACGTGGTGCGGTCCTTACGTGGTGCGGTCCTTACGTGGTGCGGTCCTTACGTGGTACGGTCCTCCTGGGCCGTAGTCCGCGCAACCGTAGTACGGTCCTCCGGGCCGTTGTCCGCGCAACCGTAGTACGCGCGAGTTTCCACGCACCTTTCTTATGCTGAAGTGACGCCTCGCTGCGCTCGTGAACGCGGCCCAGGAGGACCGCCCCACGACCGGGCCGTAGTCCGCGCAACAGTAGTGCGCGCGAGTTTCCAAGCACCTTTCGTATACTGCTTGACGCCTCGCTGCGCTCGTGAAAGCGGCCCGGGAGGACCGCCCCACGACCAGGCCGCAGTCCGCGCAACAGTAGTGCGCGCGAGTTTCCAAGCACCTTTCTTATGCTGCTTGACGCCTCGCTGCGCTCGTGAACGCGGCCCAGGAGGACCGCCCCACGACCAGGCCGTTGTCCGCGCAACCGTAGTACGGTCCTCCTGGGCCGTTGTCCGCGCGGCCTATAAGCGATTTCGCCTCGCTTCGCTCGTATTTGCGGCCCGGAGGACCGCACTACGTTTTAAGACCGCACTACGTTTTAAGACCCCACTACGTACAAGACCACCCCACGTTATATGACCGCCCCACGTTTTAAGTCAGTCTCATGATTCAGGCCGCAGCTCGTTTCGACCTGATACGACAAAATCGATTAGAATACCAAGCGCATCATCTGCAATCGCCTCCGATTCTCCTCGCTACTCGCTGCGGAATTCCTTAGGTTACCCACCAATGTCGACAGCCGTTCATGAGACCTCTCGCAAAATCATCACCAACGTCGAGAAATGCATCGTCGGAAAACGAATGCAACTCGTACTCTCGCTCGTCTCATGGTTCTCCGGAGGACATATCCTTCTCGAAGATGTACCAGGCGTCGCCAAAACGATGCTCGCTCGCGCCCTTGCCGCTAGCGTCGGCGGAAGATTTAAACGAATACAGTGCACCCCCGACCTTCTGCCTGGCGATATTACCGGCTCCTCGATCTTCAATCAAAAATCTTCCGAATTCGAATTCCGAAAAGGCCCCGTATTCGCAAACATCTTGCTCGCAGACGAAATCAATCGCACTACTCCTCGCGCTCAATCGGCATTGCTCGAAGCGATGGCAGAAGCCTGTGTGACAGTCGATGGACATACGCATAAACTCCCTCCGCCGTTCCTGGTAATCGCTACCCAAAACCCCGTCGATCACGAAGGCACCTTTCCTTTACCCGAAGCCCAACTCGATCGCTTCTTCATGAAATTCACACTCGGGTACCCTTCTCTCGAAGAGGAATTGCGAATGCTGCAATTGCTTGAAACCTCTCACCCCATCGATTCCCTAGAAGCCGTCGTATCAATCGAGGAATTACTCGAAGCTCAACAAGCGGTACGCAAGGTCTACGTGGATCCCAAAGTCCGTATGTACCTTCTTCAAATCATCCACGAAACCCGCTCCCATGCGGAACTTGCTCTCGGGGCGGGACCAAGATCATCGATCGCGCTTTTTCGTGCCGCTCAAGCGATGGCTGCCATCCGCGGCAGAGCCTTCGTGCAACCAGACGATGTTAAAAAGATTCTGCAACCAGTCCTCAGCCACCGTTTGATCCTGCGTCCCGAAGCCCGATTGCGCAAACGCACATCGCAGGCGATCCTGGAAGATATCCTCTCCGAAATCGCAGTCCCCACTTTGGAAGAAACGGGACGATAAGCTATGGCCATCGTCCCACTTATCACCCTGATCCTCTTGCTGGGTTTCCTCACCGGCGCAAATTTCTTCTCTCTGGGTGCATGCACGTTTCTGATCGTCATGCAACTCGCTCGGTACCTATCGGATCGATGGATCGAGGCGGTTAACATCACGCGAGAGATCCCTTCGCTGACTATGCAAATCGATCAAACCCTTTCCGTTGGATTGAAACTGGAGAATCGATCCGGTTTCGTTATTCCATGGATGCTCGTCGAAGACCGTATCTCGAAGCGAGATACCCAATCCCCTCCGATCGCCATAAAACTTCTTCTGATTCCCGCCCGATTGCAGTGGATCGCCGCTCGGCGAACCTATCTGAAAACCTATTCGATGCTTCTACAACGCCGTGGATACTTCCAAATCGGCCCAACGCTCCTAGAAACCGGCGATTTACTGGGACTCTATCGCAGCTTTCGGATCGCCTGCGATCCCCAACACATCACTGTACTTCCCAAACTCGTAGAACTCGAAGGACTCGAATTCGCGAGCCGAAGGCCGATGGGAGAGATGCGAGTGGACGACCGTGTCCTCGAAGACCCCACGCTTATGGTCGGACTAAGGGAATACCAAGCAGGTGATCCGATGAACCGAGTGCACTGGAAAGCGACGGCACGCACCGGTGTATTGCACACACGAATATTCCAGCCGACAAGTGTTCAAGGTGCCATGCTGCTGATCGACATGCATCAAGCAACCAATCCTCAACACAATGAACCCGTTCGATCCGATCTGTCGGTCACAGCCGCAGCCTCCATCGCTCACTGGCTCTACTCGAACTCGGAACCTTTTGGCCTGATTTCCAATGGCAGAGATGCCGCAGAGAGAGTTCGATCCTCAAGCGAATCAAAACGCTTCGACGATCGCACCGAAGCAACGAAGAATATCGACATGAAAGCCAACAGCGATCGGCTTCGTCCAATCATCCTTGGTGCAAACCGCACCCCAGAACACTTCCAAGAAATCCACCACCTGCTCGCTCGACTCGAACGCACCGATGGATTGCAATTGCACGAACTTATCCAAGAAACCGAGAGCCGCATACCGAAGATGCTCTCGTTGATCGTCATCGGACAGCAATTCGATCCCGCAGGAATCGCTGCCCTGGAATCTCTCTCTCGCAGAGGATTCGCGGTGAGCATCCTGTTGAATTGCCACCGCGATGATTACTTCGATCGCTGCGGCCCACTAGTGACCGCAGGATTACGTGTCGAGCAACTGGAAGATGAGGAGAGCCTTAAACATCTCAACGCTCTCGCGCTGCTAGCCCGCTAAAGCTCTCCCACTATTCCCTGCTCGATCGCTATGCGCACTAGCGACCGGCCGTTACTCCCGGCCAATCGTCGGTACGGAACGGTGTTAGTGGCAGTCCACCGGCACTGTACATGTTGCACACCGGATTGTCAGCCCAAGCGTAACGAACCGATACCGGCTTCGGTACACTCGGACTCGAAACACGCACCTTTCCTCCATCAATGATCTTCGCTTCCGCCTTGTAAAACTTCTTGTCTTCGCCAGCGATGGTGAAACCAACGGGCTCATTGACATCAAACGGACGCCATCCACTTGGCAAATGTTGGAAGCTCAAAACGATTCCATCCCCATCGACTTGCTGCGATCCGTATCGAGGACTTTGATGATCAACGGCGATGCCATATTCGTTTGCTAAAGCCCAACGTGCAAGCCGTCGGCCAACATCCACTTTGTTCTTGGGATGGATGTCTTTACCTTCTCCAATGTCGATAATGACCGCTTGGCCTGTATGAGGAAGCTTATCCATCGTCATGGTTTGGGCTTCTCTCAACTCTGCCCAATCGCTCTCGCCGGGTTCCTTAGGTTCAGCCTTGAAGTCCGCGAGCTGCACCCAGTAAAACGGGAAGTCGCCTTGGCCCCATTCATTGCGCCAGTTTTGAATCATCAATGGGAACAAATCGCGGTACTGATAAGCTCTCCCCGCATTGGATTCCCCTTGATACCAAATCGCCCCTCGAATGCCGTATCCAAGGTGGCTCTTCAGTACGCCATTGTAAATGTTCGCTGGCCGCTGATTGCCCCGCATTTGACCAGTCAAATTCTTGAACTGAGCTTCTTCGTCTTTGTTCCGCTCTGTCTTCTCGCTCAGTGCTTTGAAAACATCTGCGTTCCGATTCCAGTCATCAACCATCTTGTTAAACCGACCATCCGACTTGAGGACGTCGAGATTCACCCAAGCTTCACAAGCCGACCCGCCCCACGCATTGTTGATCATCCCAACCGGTACACCGGTGGTTTGATGGATCTGACGCGCGAAGAAATAACCGACTGCCGAGAACTTAGGTGTGTTCTCAGGACTGCACACCATCCACTTGCGATCGTCGTGACTCCATACTGGCTCTTGTGTCCCAACTTGTGGGAAATTGATCATCCGGATTTTCGGGAAGTTCGCTGCAAGCCGCTCCAAGTCCGGATCGTTCGACTGTGCAACCGACCACTGCATGTTCGATTGGCCAGAGCAAATCCATACTTCACCCACGAGAATATCCGAAAAGCTGACTTTGGAACTTCCCTCAACGCTCATCGTCAACGGGCCGCCAATCTCCATCGCAGGCAACTTCACTTCCCAGTTGCCATTCGCATCGGCCTTCCCAGTCACCTTCGCATCACCGATCGATACGGTGACACTCTGCCCCGGATTGTCCTTCCCCCAAACCTTGTTCTCTTGCTTCTGCTGTAGAACCATCGAATCACCGAACACGTTCGGCAACTTAACCTCCGCTTGAACCGGATCGGAAAAACCGCCCATGGATAAAATGGAACCTGCCAACAAAGCCGTTCGCAGTAGTCTGCGGGAACGCGAAAAACTGACCGACGGGTCAACACTCATAGAACGCATGGATGAAGCCTTTCCGATTCGGAAACAAAGGTGGGAGCAAGTGGCGTTAGGAGAACTGCCAGAGTTGGACAACCCAACGCCACGTACATAGATGGACGAATAGCGTAATGGTCAGAATCGCCAATGCAAGCGCATCAGCCATTAAAACCGGTTTAGGAGACTCCATTCCCCTTCGTTTTCCATTTGCCGAATCGCTACTACTAGCCGATCCACAGGAAATCAATACTCCCAGACTCGCAATAAGACTTGTTACTGCAATCCCTTGCCAGCCAAATAACACACCGGCCAGCACGTGCAGAAAAAGCCAATGCCAACCCCATCCCTGCAACGCCCCTGCCAAGGCCGGGATCATCGTTTCTACAGCCGGTGACACGGCTTCTGCTTCCATTTTCGCCGCATCTGATGCTAACTCCACCTCGTCCATCTCGGACATCGCTACATCAACTTCGTTGCAACTCGTCGGCACGACCTGCCACAAAGCCTTCTGCAACACACCCTTCAAACAAAACCGGGTCGCCAATCCAAAACACAAACCTGCGATTGCTCCTAACACCGTCGTCAAAATCAAATCCTTGATCGGATGAGGGAATCGCGCAAGCTGCGGCCCAAAAGGCTCTTGCCAACCAACGGGGCCCAAGGGCCGCAGCGCTACGACGCAGAACATGACAATCACAAGCAGGATCGACAAGGGCAGGGCAGGGAACCGCAATCGATCGAGTTGCGAGCCGATCAGCATCAAGCAAACAGCAAAGAATCCGCAGTGAACCACAAACGCACCGATCAAATCCCATTTGGGATAAAAAACCGTCGAGACAATCCCAGCACCAAACTGCCAATCACGATATGGCAGATTCACACCATTGCCGATCAACTCAATGCCACCGAGAATCATAAAACAACTTCCGACGACAATCTCCATGATCAAGTACCGCGGCGAGATCGGAATGCGACACGCCCTGCAACGCCCTCGCAACATGATCCAGCCAAAGACCGGTGAATTATCGAGCATGCTCAACGGCGTATCGCAAAACGGACAATGAGACCCTCGTGTGACGATCGTTTTCCCTCGAGGCGTGCGGCTTGCAACAACATTGATGAAACTACCAATGCTCGCTCCGAGGTAAAAGAACCAAAAGACAAAACAGTATTCCACCGTCCGCTGCACAAATTTGATCTGATAACTGATCTCGGGATCCGACCGGGAGAGCTTCCACTTCGACGTGGCGATTCGGTGCCGTATATCTAAAGCGGGATACACACAAGCGTACGCCACCCATCCCAATATTAAGCAAGAGACAAGGAGAACGATTGGCCAATCCCGTTTCAAACGGAACAAACTCTTGCGCCGAGGCGGTAGCGATTGGGTCAATGGAACCTCAGAGCCATTTGCCTCAACACCACTGATAGCAGTGCCGATTATCTCAGTGCCATTCGTCTCAGGACCGGTTATTTCAGTACCGGTTATCTCAGCGCTATTTATTTCTGCGCTGCTGTCCCCAGTGTCGCTTATGTCAACTTCGCTCAAAACGCCCCTCGCTTCCCTTGAAGCTGTTTGAGCAGATCATTCAGTGGATCGCTCGATGGTACTGCACTCGATGGTTTAGACGAAGAAGAATTGTTGTAGTCGCTCGGTGATAGTTTGCGAACCGCTCCAGGATTCTTGGAATCGGCCGCAGCACGATACACATCCAACACGCTGTTATCCTGCAATTGATCTCCGGGAGGTAGCAACAAAAACCCAACACTTCGTGGCTGGTAATTGATATCCTCGATCACGTTCGGACTCTTTCCCGTTCGATCAATCGCAATGGACTGCAAGAATTCTTCGTAGACACTCACGTCGTACAAGACCACGGGTGGCACAGGAATTTGATACTCTCGGCGATCCCAATTACCAAAGCCATCGACAAATTCCGTTGTCTGGTTAATGGTTGCTCCACTATCGCGTTCCAACACCAAGACTTCAGATCCACCCGCAGGAATCCTTAATTTGCGAGGTGCATTCGGATTGCGACGATCGGCTAACAGCACCACAATCGCTTCGCTGTGAGTGTTCGCAACCCTCAGCGAAATTGGACCCAATGGGGGATTTGGAACAATCTGCTCATTAGCAATCCTGTACTGTGGCATCGACACATTAAATGACGGTTGCTGCGCCCACCAAATCTGCCAAGGAGAATAAACGAGCGGTTGAAGCCACAGGCCTTGATTGGGAATACAAGTCATCCCAAATCCTGGCATCGCGACACTCTCAAAACAATATCCGCCACCAAACTGTTGCTCGATTCGCCATAACTGCGAGACCGAATTGTTCACGGCCGAAAAACGTATCTGTGCCCTTGCCCCGCGCTGCGCTAAAACTCCATTGCCAAACCCTTGGATATCTCTCGGATCAACGCCCAACGCCGCCCATTGATTCCCAACCGCTTGTTGTACTCGCACCATGTCCCCACCAACCGGAGTGATCATCCAAGCGGCCTGCGGATCGTTGGCTTGAGAGACAAACTGCACACCACCACCGCTTGCAACCGCTCCCCCTTGTGACCAATTAGCTCGCAAGAAACTCCTGCTATTCGGCTCCCCCGTCGCTAACAACATCGAAGGATACCCCGCCGGTGAACTTACTTGCCCTTCGTCGAACACCATCGGCTGTTCGTTAGGCGACCTATTTCCCAACCCTTGTCCAACATCCGAGTCAGCAGAAAAGACTGACATCCGACTTTGCGAAAACTCAATCCGACCATTTTGAAGCGTCCCAATTCTCATCGCCCCTCGATTCGCGACGGGCCATTGAATCACTCTCTGCGCTTCTCGCGATGCATAAGCGATAAACTGACCATCTGGAGTGTCATAGCGGCGTAACCGAGTATATGTCGTTACCCCACCCGCCGTGTCTTGAACGACCAACTGCTCGTCGCTGATGCTAGCGACGGACTGGTTTTGTGAGACGGATGAATACTGCCCATCGGGGATCTTCAAAACGAATACCGATTGAGCGTTCCCCTCCGAAGCGATCGAACACAATGCAAAACAAATCGAGCACAGAAACAGAGTTAAGCGCGGTGCCAGGCAACGCGAGGAAATAGCTCGAAGGCATTTTGAAATCATGTTAGCTTTGTGGTTAATTTTGTGATCCATTTTGAGCAATTCTCGTAGCATCTCCTTCAAGCCGAAGAATGAACTCTTCAAGAGCAAACCTTGCTCGATCATCTTGACTATGACTTCCCTTCAGACGCCCTTCCAAATCTACCAACCATGATAGTAGTTTCTTGGCCCGCGTGCGTCCGATGCGTCTCAAACGACGAGTAGCCTTATCGACTTCTCCATAGCGAAACCCAGCGTCCATAAGAACTCGGGAAAAATCCGGCTTACCAGTCTGAACCCGCTCCGCTTGCTCAAACGCATAAGCGGCCATACCGAATCGACGCAAACTCCACGACAACTGAGCTGCAATCCCAACAGGAGACTGCCCAGCCATCACTAACTTGTCAACCAATCCCAAGGCTTTCGCGATTTCTCCATCGGCGATCCAATCGCTCAGTTGCCAGACGGTTTGTGTCCGCCATCCCCCGACCAACTCATCGACACGCTGATCGGACACTTCCCCACCCTCGCCGGCAAACAAAGCCAGTTTCGCCAATTCACACTCGACCAACCCGCCGATGAACCCAATACGATCGGTGATCAAATTGACTTGATCGGCCGTAAGCTTTAGTCCATGCCGCCTTTTGCCCCATCCCGCAATCCATTTGCGAATATAAGCATCCGAAGGATCTTTATCCTGCCCGATCAACCATCCATACTTTTGAGCCGAGCGATAGATCTTTTGGTTCGATGGTAAGCTTTGCACTTCAAGCAGCAGGATCGAGCCAGCAGGCCCCTTCTCAATCCAATGCTCGATCGAATCGCGATTCTTCGAGATAAAATCGTCAGCCTTACGAACAAAAGCGCACTTCGGTCCGCCAGTATCAAAAAGACTTCGGGTCGCAAGCTCGTCATGGATATCAGCCCACTTCACTTCTTCTCCGTCGAAGCGGGTCACGGCCAACGAATCAAACTTCATCAGCACCAAGAGATGTTCGATGACTTCTCGCCGCAAAAACTCATCCGGTCCGATACTAAACGCAACTCTTGGAACCACTACTTCCGACGGTGATTCGTATCCCTCCGGAGTATCCGGGAGCTTATTGCCCAACAGAAATTCGATGGAATCAAGCACCACCGAATCCTTCGTTTTTTCAGTTGATTTTGCTGCCATCACCCCAACCTAAAAAAATCGTCCAAGCCCTCTTGCCGAGATTCTACACTAGGGCGACGAAAAAAAGACCAACACAGGCGAGATTCCTGTTGGGGTGGGAGTTCCACGGAGAGTAGTGGAAAGCGTTGGTCATAACCCGATTCCGGGTGAAAACAGAACAAATGGAAAGTTCCTCAAGCTGCCAGAGGCTTGAGTAGCGTGTGGGGGGGCTCGAAGAGTTAATCTTCGAGCCCTTTTTTATTCTCCCACTGGCAACGGCAAGTCAGTTTCTAAATCCCCGCAGCGTTCGATAGCCGTTTCTTACGCCATGTGCGAACCGCCCCCACTCCGAATAATGAAACGGCAATCACGGCAGAAGATGGCTCAGGAACGGGATAGGGAATCACCTCAGGAGAATACAAAGCCCAAGCGACATTGCCGAAAGGAGGAAGACCGTCAGAGAGGTTTACGAAGAGCATAAAGTCCGCGGGTGCTGATCCATCAGGACCATTGATAGTCCCTCGAGAAAACGCAACTACTTCTGCATCCGAGATCGCAAGCCCAGGAATGGCGTTTGGCAAAATATTGAGTTGCGCAGAATCGAAAGTAAACGCACCTGCTGATGTTGTAAACGAAACCATCCCTGGATAGACGAACGGAAGATCTTGCCCCATATCCGCACTCCATGACGGATAGTTAAAAGTGATACTTCCACCCGTAAAAGAGAGGGTGTCACCAATACTCAATCCACTGTTTCCAACATCAAACAAGTCACCTACCGTCAAAGTAGCCGGCGCAAAGCTAATGGTCACCATTGGCCACGCAGAAGTAGAATCCACTGTGAATCCAGTCGCCGATGTACTCCCCCCAACCTTGAAAGTGGGAATAGTACCCGCCCAAGCAACAAGCGGACTTGAGAAACTCATCGCCAAAACCAACAAACAATTCGCTAACCGCATCGTGCGATTCTCCCTAATTACAAAACCCTGATTCTTTGCGATCCGTCGCGATGAAACGTTCCTTCAGAATCAAAGTCACGCGACAAAGAGTGCACTGCGCCCGAATCGGTCACTTTTTCCGAATTTTCGGCATTTAACGACACAAGAACCACTTTTCGACAGCCAAACCGCACTCTCCATTAGCCCTTCTCATGGCAGGGCGGGGGTAAAAACGAATGTAGCATTGTGAAACTCTCAACCTTGCTTGCTTGTCACTGAAGTCAGCAGGTCTGCGCAATCGATACAACTGTCAGAACTTTGCTTGTTGACTCAATCGGAATATCTTTCCAT
>JBJONT010000193.1:0-8634 GCA_046051705.1 Planctomycetota bacterium
CTTAGCTCCTTTGGCAGTTAAAAGAAGCTGAAAGGAGGGCGCAAATCCCGTGCCAAAACGGTTCGGCGGTGTGGTTTAAATTCGAAGAATGTGAAAGTAAGTGCCATTTGGCTTGCGCCGCTCCGCTTTCATTGCACCGCAAGAGGCACAGCACTGGCCTAACGCCTAACGCCTAATGCCTAATGCCTAATGCCTAATGCCTATCAGCGTTCGATAAACAACACCATCGACGGATTCCCAACCGGCAAATAGTTCCCCGTAAAATTCAATCGACCTGTCGACGCTTCGGCTCGAAAGACCGCTACGTGATCGGCTCGCTGATTGCAACACAACAAAAGCTTGCCTGAAGAATCAAATCCAAAGCTGCGAGGATAATTCCCTCTGGTCCATTCTTCACCGATGTACCTGAGCGTTCCATCTTGCTCGACGGCGAATATTCCAATGCTGTCGTGCAACCGATTCCCAGCGTAGACGTAGCGTCCATCGTGCGAGACCAAAACCTCTGAGCAGAAGTTGCTTCCTGCATATCCCGCTGGCAATGTCGATAGCGTTTGACGATGGCTCAAAGTCCCCTTCTGCGGGTCCCAATCGTAGACTGCCATCGTGGAACCTTCCTCCTGGATCGAGTACAGCCATTTCCCGTTTGGATGGAAATGGAAGTGCCTTGGACCATCCCCAGGTGGCAATGCAACATAAGGAGGATCGCAAGGCGACAGCTTACCTGTCTGCTCGGAGAATCGCCAAACAAAGATCTTATCGAGCCCTAAATCGACGTGCAAAACGTACTTCCCACTCGGATCCGAAGCGATCTGATGCGCGTGTGTTCGGTCATGACCACTGAATGCAAAACTTCCTGTCGGTGCATGCACCGCACGCGCAGGACCAATCTCTCCCACGTCGACTTGCACGTCCGTCGCTTCTCCTAAAGTCCCATCAGCGCGGATTGGAAACACCGCCACGCTACCACCGAAGTAATTGGCGACGAACAAGTATTTCTCACTTGGGTGCAGCGCTACATACGTAGGCCCAGCCCCGCCACTTTCGACGGTGTTCAATTGTTCAAGCATACCGGTCTGAGGATCGATACGGTACGAACTGACCGTTCCATGCTTACTTCCTGTAACCGGATCAACAGGTTGTTTCGTGGGATTAACACGATCTGTCTCATTTGCGCTGTACATAACCGTCCCAGCCCGATTCACAGCCAAACAACTGGGGCTGGTCCCCAATTCGAACGCTCCGCGAAAACTCCCTTGGCCACTCTCGCGGTCCAACTCGAACACATGAATTCCTATCCCATTACCTGGCGGCAAGTCGACTTGGGTCGGCAACGTATCTTTCAATGGGGAACTAAAAGTCCCTACATACACAAACAGCTTTCCTTGCTTCCCAGTAGATTCAGCACCTGGAAGATTATCATCGGCCAGGAGCGATCCTCCAAGATTGGCAAGTGACATCGAAGCCCCTGCGCAACCGACCAGGGACATAAAACCGCGACGGTGCGTGGAAGCATTCATGTGGGAAAACATAGAGGATTTCGTGCCGCCAAGCTCAGCGGATGGATGATTGTTCGAGTGCATCTGTAGTTATTTCTTAAAAGCGATAAATGGCTTCTTTGTTGTTCATCACCATGTGCGCAAGGGATCGATAAGCATCCTTGCGATTCGCAAAGTCGGAAGACTGGACAAAGCGTTCGGTGATCTCGATTTCAGCTGCCGTGGGCTCTCGCGAAAAAGCCTTGACCCACATCCAGCGAATTCGCTCCGAGTCGTTCTCGCTGACTTGCAAGACGCGGTCTGCCCATCGATCGGCCAACTGATGCACAAAAGGATCATTAAGCAGAATCAACGATTGTGCAGGGACATTCGATACGTTGCGACGTCCCATAGTGCTGAACGGACTCGGGGTGTCAAAAGTGAGCATCATCGGATTGAGGAAGTTCCGTCGGACCTCAAGATAAATGCTTCGTTTGCCACCACCATCCAATGGGCCGTTGCGGCCTGGTCGTCCCCGGCCATCTAGAAACTCGGTCAAATGAACCGGAACGCAAGGAGCCTCGGGAGTGGTACCTCTTAAATCGAGTTCATCGGCGATTGCCATAAGCGTATCGCGAAGCGCCTCAGATTCTAATCGCCTGATTCTCGCATGAGAGAGCAAGTTGTTCTGCGGGTCAACTTCGGCTGCCTTCACACTCGGGCGCGCATCTTGACGATAAGTGTTCGACAAACAGATTTCGCGAATCAACCCCTTGAGCGACCAGCCTTGTTCGATCAACGAATTCGACAAGTAATCAAGCAACTCGGGGTGAGTCGGTCGCATTCCCAAAACACCAAAATCATCGGTAGTCGCAACAATGCCACGTCCAAGTAAGTGGTGCCAAAGGCGATTGGAGATCACTCGAGCTACCAATGGGTTATCGCTTGCGATCAACTCCTGAGCGAGAGCCAATCTCCCAGAACCGCTTCCAAGATACGGACGTTGCTTGCCTCCGAGCGCCTCAAGATTTCTTCGGGGTACTTCTGCGCCGGGCCGCAAGTGGTTACCTCGAATCAACAATGCATCATTAATCCCACTGCCATCGCGCATGGCGAGTGCAAGCTGCGAATGCCAAGTTGTACGCGCAGCGAATTGTTGGTCTTGATCGCGACTTTCCACAGCGTACTTAGAAAGCACGTCGAAAGCTTCCGTCGCTCGCTGCGAAACCTCTGGAGGAAGCGTATTTGGAAAAACGATATCCTTCGATTCAAGCAGACTGCTTGTCCACTGCGAGACAGCCCATTGATCAGCAACGCCCAATTGCCCATTGGGCGAGTCGCTGATTTGCTTCAAAGCCAATTCGCGGACGTCATTCCACACCGCAACGCTTGAAGCAACATCCGGGGCGGCACTAGGAGCGACAGCCGGTGGAACTCCATCGATCACTTGCACCAAACCAAACGGTTTGTATTGCAATGGCGACAATTCAATGTGAACGGTTTTACCTTTATATCGGTCAAGCGATTGAGTCACCCAGCGGTACTCGTTATCCGGGCCTCCATTCTCAAAGAGAACCTCACCGTGCAATGGGCCAGCAATCAAGCGATGCGAGTCGATGCTTGCGAACGCGCGGAATGCACCGCGAACCAAATAAGAGACCCTCCCTGAATTCAAAGTAAACTTCTTCGTCGGCATCAACTTGCCCGCCTCTTGAACTTGGGAGTTCCTATTCTGGCGGTTGACTCCGTGCGAAGTTTGCGTCATCGGATTCCAGTACAAATCCCGGGAAGCCTCCGTAGCGCGATGAAGCATCCATGCTGGCCCGGTGGGAGATTGCGCCAAGCTCAATGAGCCAACCATGTTCGGTCCTGATCCGTAGATCACACTGTCGGATTGCCAGAGCGTTCGGTCCGCATCGCGTGCATCCCAAACCACATTCGGATCCTTCGGTGCTGCAAGAGTAGAAGCTAGCCCCCGCACTTGATTGATTTTTCCGGCAACTTCCATCGCAAGCTTCGCTTGGGGCGTGTCCGGCCCAGCTTCAAGCTTGCTCGTCTGCTCCAAAATCTGCTTGATCGCCCCGAGCGCTTTCGACTCGATTTGCGAATGGATCTGCGAACGTTCTTTGGCTATGGAGCGATGTTGCAAGTCAGTCTCGAAACGCACAAGCCGATAGTCGCTCGATCGCAAGAATCCGTAGATTGCATAGTAATCCTCTTGGCTGATCGCATCGAATTTGTGATCGTGACAACGTGCACAGGCCACCGTCATCCCCAGAAAAGTCTTGCTGAAGACATCGACCATGTTGTCGAGTCGATCCGTCTCGTCCTTCCGCGCGTCGACCGGGGAATGCACCCACTCCCCGAAATGCCAAAATCCAGTGCCGATGACCGACTCGTTCCAACCCATCGCCGGATCGGTTCGAGGGGACTCGAGCAAATCTCCAGCGAGGTGCTCTCGCAGGAACTGATCGAAAGGAACATCAGCATTCCAAGCTCGAATCACATAATCACGGTAAGGCTCCGCCGACGGAATGTCTTCATCGAACTCGTGACCGCGCGATTGTGCAAAGCGAACCAAATCGAGCCAGTGTCGTGCCCAGCGAACACCGAATTGTGGGTTCGCTAGGAGCGAATCGATCAGCTCCGGATACCAATCGGCATTTTGAGACTCAACGTAAAAGCGAAGCTCTTCAGGAGATGGGGGTAGACCGATCAAATCCAAATAAGCGCGACGAACCAACGTGGCCCGGTCTGCTTGCGGATTCGGTTCTAACCCAGCCTCACTCATACGCTGCAACACAAACGGGTCGATCGATGTCGATGACCATGCTTGCATCGATGCCTTAGAAGTAACCGCTGAACCGCCGGCAACCTCACCATTTGAATCAGGGGTATTAGAAGTGGATGCAATCACCACAGGAGGTGTTACCTTCACACGCGGTTGCCAAACCCAAAAAGACTCGCGCCTTGCTTCGAGATCAAATGCCTCTTGGGGCTCCTTACTCTCCGGCAGTGGTTCCTCTGGCCAGTAAGCCCCGGAAGCGATCCATTTCTTCAGCACATCGATCTTCTCCTGGGCAATCTTCCCTTCGGGAGGCATTTCATACCCATCGTAATTGACCGATTGGAAGAGCAAGCTACCGGCTGGATCCCCCGGCACCAAAGCAGCACCGGAGTCTCCTCCTTGGAGAATAAATGTTGAATGATCCAGTCGCAGACTCCCCTTCGACTCTCCAGCCTCGCCGCTGTGACACTTCCAACAGTGCTCGGCAAGAATAGGCCGGACTTGCTTCTCAAAAAACTCGTGTTCCTCCGAAGCTACCGGAGCTGGAACTTCGCTTTGCACATTTTCGCTTTGACCATTGGCAGTAGCGATAGCGAACAAGCCACTGACCAACAGCGAACTGTAGGCAGATAGAACGAAGAAGCGGAACGGGCGAGACAAAGCGACAATCGCCATAGTTGCATCGATGGGGTAGGGGGGGTGAACCGACATCAACCACGATTTGATCGCAGTGACGTCGGAGGAGGGCTTAAGCTGCCGTGAATACCGGGCGTAAGCACCTTGGAATCATATGCGTCGAGGAACTCAGTTCGCCGAGGAACGCAATGCACCAAGGTAACATTAGTATAGCAACTGTTTTCAAGTCGTTCCTCAGATCCGTGCCCCAAATTCTAGCTCGGAGCATTTCTCGAATCGGCCAAATGACCTAATCGGGCCATTTGCAAATCAGATTAGTAACCGAAACCGGCTCGGAAAATCAGACTGTCTTCGGGTTCGAGATTCGCCGAAGAACGATTTCGGTAGATAAGCTCGCGATTGAACACGTAGCCAAACTCCAGGAAACACGTTCGGAAACCTTGGCGAAGCAGATCATTGCGACCGGTCTCAAATCCGACCAATGCCCGGATGTCGTTGATGTCGATCTCATCCGTCGTATCGTCATCGACCTGCTTGATCGTCCAAGCTCCACCACCGTAATAACCGGTCAGGTACCACCAAACATCTTTGTTTCCAAAGGTGGTCAGATAGTGCGATAGCTTAGGTTCCGGGAAGAACAAGTCCCACCGGGTGTCCTGATTGGGCATCCATAGAATCCCGCCCGCTGGCAACAGCTTGATCTTGTTGCGATCGATGTAGTAGACCCCGGCTCGCAATGTCGAATTAGGGGTCATCCGAAGTTTACCAAGCGCTTTTCCTTGGAGTCGAATGCTCTCCGTGCTGATTGCATCGAAGGCTGAATGCACCCCGACCCGCCAACCTAGCTCCGCTCCAAAGGTCTGAAGTGGATCGGTTTCCCAAGTGCTATCGAGAAAAGCGCTGAATGCAGAACCTGGCAGATCGCTTCCGGGAACCACCGGCCCGGCCCAAAGATGCTGAACATACGTCGGCATGAAATACCAAGGCTGCGAACAACCGAGAAACTTCGGGATCGCAAAAACCATCGATGTCTCGAAGTCATGACTTTCGATCTGATTGCCGGAAACACCCCCGAAGTCTGTGTTGCCGGGGACATAGGTATAGCGGAATCGCACACCTTGGCAAAATCGCATCGTCTGTTCTGTCTGAGTCTGCACAGCGGTCGATGTGTTGTACCACCACGAATTCCACGAATTCGGATAGGGACCTTGAGGGTAACCATAAGGGTTCGCCCCCGGATAAGCAGGGTTCGGATAAGCAGGGTTGGGATACGCCTGGCCAGGATAAGTCGGGCCAGGATAGGACGGTGCTGGATAAGAAGGTGCAGGATAAGAAGGTGCTGGGTAGCCAGGAGCAGAGTAAGTACTCGGCGGGGCACTAAAGGTTGGCGGAGCGCTGTAAGTCGGCGGTGCACTGTAAGTAGATGGCGCGCCGTATGAAGTCGGTGCGCCATAAGCTGTCGGTGCACCGTACGGGGCCGGAGCACCATAAGCCGTTGGCGAAGGAGCCCCGGAAAGCCAATCCATCCAAGAATTGTAGACTTGGTTGAAACTCGAAGTCGGTGCGGTGCTTGGCCGAAACGTTGGAGCATATGGGTTGTAGCTACCCGCTGGGGCCGCCGACGGTGCGGCCGTCATGGAAGGATACCCCGGGGACGGATACGTTGGGCTTGGGATTGCCGGCGGCACGCCAGCATACGTCGGCGTTGTAGAAACCGGTGGCAGCGTGGTTGCAGGGAACGCGCCGGTAGGACTCCCCGTAGTTGGATAACCTGTGGAGGGATAACCCGTCGAAGGATATCCGCCGGTGGAATAACCGGGAGTCGTCGACGGGAACGGCGGAGGAGCTTGCCCCTGCGATTGCGGAGCTAGAACAAGCAAAAACCAAGCTATCGACAAGATGAAACGGCTTGTTCGCTCATGAATTCCCGAAGCAATCCGTTGCGTAGAGAGCGCAAGATCGACGCAGCGAGGCGGCCTGAGCCCCACTTCTTGCGTTTCATCTTGGAATTCTATTGGGTGGAGCAACGGTTCAGTTCAACCTTGGATTCTTCAAGCCGATCGGTTCCCGCTTCGCGATTCGCCATGCGGAATACTCACCGACTTGATGTAGCTCCCAGGGAGTTTTCCCGTCAAGCGAACTTGATCGATTCTCCGGAAAACAACGGATTTTCCCCAAAAAATGGTTTTTCCTAGTTCCTCCTGCCCGCCTAATTTGCGCAAATTGTTGATATCCACCTAATCAGGAACTATTCTTGGAAGTTACGTTGTTTTGCAATCGGATGGCAGATTCCCGCGTCCGATACCCCACGAGAAGAGTCGGAAGAACCTATTCAGTTCGGACCTGACCGCATTTCAGTAGTACAAGGCGATCCCTGATGCTTTTCCATCGTTTACTTTCCCGATTGGGCCAATCGACCGGCTCGTTATTGTTGGTTGCACTCTGTGCAACGATGGGCTACTCCCAAAACAACAACAATAACAACAATAATAACAACAACAATAATGACAGCGGGAACGGCGGTGGTGTCGAAATCGATCCGCAAGGTGTGTTGCGAATTAGCAACATCGATAACGCTCTCGCTGCACGCATGCGTATGGCGACGTTGAAGTCGACCGACCGCAACGAACAAATCGTCTCCGAGATGCGAAAAGTATCTCTGAACCGACTTGAGAGTGTCGTTGCTCAACGGCTTTCGGAAGACCAAGAACTCGATGAAGAGATGCTCGGCTTGGCCGGTCTGACCCGCATCGAATATGTTTTCTACCTCCCCGAATCGAACGACATCGTCATCGCTGGCCCAGCGGAAAAGATTCACGTCACCGAAAACGGAGATCGTGTTGGACTCAAGTCGGGCAAGTCCGTCCTGAAGCTCCTCGACTTGGTCGTTGCTCTTCGGACCTACGCTCCGAACAAAGAGCCAGCAGGCTCGATCGCTGTGTCGATTGATCCGACCCAAGAAGGGATCAAGCGGATGAATCAGTACAACGCACAGTTCGAAGGTCGCGCAAATCAAATCAACGCAAACGTCCTTGCAGGGATGAAACAAGCTCTTGGTTATCAAGTTGTTTCGGTCAAGGGTGTGCCTCGCGAAACGAACTTCGCTCGCGTGCTAGTCGAAGCTGACTACCGAATGAAGCTCATCGGTTTGGGATTGGAAAACACGGTTATCCCGTTCACACCTTGGATCGCTCGAACTCAAGCTGGCGCGAACAAGAACGCACTGCAACGCTGGTACTTCGAAGCAGACTATTCGAAGGTTTCCACGAACGAAGATCGCTCGGCCCTACACTTGCAAGGACAAGGGGTTAAGCTCACCGGAGAGAAGGAATTCCTCAACAAGTCCGGGACCAGGACCCGAGGTGCCGGTTCGGGTGACTCCGCTTCGGTGGCTTTCGCTAAGGAATTCACCCAGAAGTTTGAAGCTTTGGGAGAAGCGATCCCCGTCTTCAGCCACATGAGAAACTTGTTCGACATGAGTGTTGTCGCAGCTTTCATGCAACAAAATGATCTGTACGGACGTTCTAACTGGGACCTTGGAGTCTTCGGTGATGAATCCAAACTCGTGACGTTGACGAACCCAGCCATCTCGCAAGTCGAGCCAGCGGTTAACGCAGTTAAGAAAGATGGATTGCTCATCACCCCAATCGGCGGTGTGCACATCTCTGCTCGCAAGCTCGCTTCCGATCCAGCTATCGACAACGAACTCGATGGAGTTTCGACCAAGCTTTCCGC
>JBJONT010000194.1:0-6029 GCA_046051705.1 Planctomycetota bacterium
GGCTTGCACACTGGAATCGCTCCCGATCCCATCGCAACACCCAAGCTTGCGTCTTTCGCCCCGGATACTCCATCCACTCCCAACGCCGATCCCTTCCTGCGTCCCCCACGACGATCCCCCACGGCCGAAACAGTTTCAAATCGAAATCGACTCCCCGTCCACAAGAAAATACCAAAGGCAATCCCCAACCATAACAAACGATTCGCCACCAAAACCCAGGTCACCGGTATCGATCGCGTATTGCGATCGCTGACCGTCCAGTACTTCGTCTCCTCTTCAAACGGCGCTGCCCCAAAAGGATCGATCCAACTCGCCAGCCACTCATACTCCAACTGACTCGCAATACTCTGCGTCACTCCATACAAAACCAAAACCGCTAACAAAGACAGAAACGAATACAACGTATTGCGAGTCAGACTCGCCACCGCGAATACCACCGATCCAAAAATCAACGTATTGGGCAACACAAATAACACAAACGATTGCCAATGCCCCCAAAACGACATCGGCCCCCACTTCTCGGTATCCGATGCATTGACTAGGTTCGCAATCAAAATACCAGTCGTAACCCCCAAGCAAGGCACCAACGCTACCAACGATGCACCGGCAAACCGACCAACTAAAAACCCCCACTTACTCAACGGCTTGCTAAACAAAATGTCCGACATCTTGTTCGCATAATCCCTCGATGCCGATGAATCGTAAATCGCTGCCGCCATGAAACCCGTCAATAACGTCGCCCCGATGTACAAATTCGCTAACGAAAAGGGAGAGTTCTTTAGTACATTCCCTCCCACTCCACCGATCTGCACAAACTCCGAGCTCGCCGCAAGCCCATACAACAACGCCATCGCAGCGAAGAAGACATAGACCATCACCCCACGGAACCAATACGACAACTCAAAACGGAAAAATTCTCGAAACATCTCTGATCCTGCTCTCTATGCCTCTGGCCCCACGCCCACCCAACTACACCAACTGCAACCCACCCGCTTTACCCCACCAGCTCTACAACATCAACACCACAAGAAAGACTTGCAGTCTCAAGCCTCTACTACTTCTTCAATCACGAAGCAGCACTCGCTAAGCGAGAAAAAAAGACATCCTCTAAATCCGGCTCCACCGACCGCCAGCCCCCTTGCGGTTCTTCCTCACTGTAAATGCGAACCGAAGGCAACCCCGCTACCAACTTGCTCGATAAAATCGGATAAGCCCAATCACGCTGTTGCAACTCCTGCTTACTCATCGTCCGCGACCATACTTTCCCGCGCAGCGACTCCTCTGCATCCAACGGCGAACCACTCGCTAAGACTCGCCCACGATCAATGATCGCCATGCTTGTGCATAACTCTTTGACGTCCTGAACAATGTGAGTCGAGAGAATGACGATAATGTTCTCCCCTACCTCCGCAAGCAAATTGTAAAAACGATTCCGCTCGCCCGGATCCAAACCCGCTGTCGGCTCATCGACAATCAATAACTGCGGATCACCTAACAACGCTTGCGCGATCCCAAAACGCTGACGCATCCCCCCTGAATACGTGCTGACCCCCTTGTGCTTAACATCCGAAAGATTCACGCGCTCAAGCAACCGATCCACGACCTCGGCTCGCTCCCTCCCATTGCGCCCAACCCCCTTCAATGCCGCCAAATGCGTCAACAATCGAACCGCACTCGTCCTCGGATACACCCCGAACTCCTGCGGCAAATATCCCAACAAACCCCGCACCCGATCCTTCTCCCGCAAAACATCCACCTCACCTGCGACCTGCGCTCCCTCCAATACCACACTCCCGGAATCCGCTTCCTGCAACGTCGCAATCGTCCGCATCAAAGTCGACTTGCCCGCACCATTGGGCCCCAACAACCCAAACATTCCTCGCGGAATCTCTAACGAGACTTCGTCCAACGCTCGCACACCACCCGGATAGGTCTTGCTCAACTTTTCAATGACTAATCTCATGAAATTCGTCCATTCCATCACAACTTAAAAAGACAAGGATCTCCCCACCGCTTCACGCTCACCGCGAAATGATGGCTAAGATATTAAGAAGTTCGGATAAAAACTCCCAGTCTTGGTATTGGAACCGAAAAAATCTAACTGGTATATCCCATCCTCAACCAAACCCTCGACCGCCCCCTTCGCCCCCCGACGGAATCACCAACAACCAATAAATACCAACATGGCGAGAAAGCGAAATAACAAACAAAAGAAGAGCAATTGGAAACGGCGAGCGAAACCAGGCGATGCTCCAGGTCAAATCCTCATCGACCCATCCGCTCACAACACCATCATCCGTGTTATTGGACTCGGTGAAAATTACATCGAAAAAGAAATCACCGACCTCAATGAACTCGATTCCATCACCGCCTCCTGCGAACGACTCTGGATCGACGTCGTCGGACTCGGTTCGGAATCAACCCTGCGAAACCTCTCAAACCTCTTCCAACTCCACCCCCTCGTCATCGAAGACGTGGTGAACGTCTACCAACGAGCCAAAGTCGAAGAATTCGAAGACGGACTATTCGTCGTCGCCCGAATGATCGATGGCTCGGATCCTTCCATGACGGAACAAATCTCGATCTACCTCAAAGGCAACGTCCTGATCTCCTTCCAAGAACGCCCAGGTGACTGCTGGGAACCCCTCCGACAACGCCTCCGACAAAAGCGTGGCAAAGTCGCCAACACCGATCTGGACTACCTCCTCTACAGCCTCCTCGATGCCGTCATCGATAGCTACTTCCCCGTCCTCGAAGATGTCGTCGAACTCGTCGATACCCTCGAACTCGATATCATCGCCGAAGTCCGTAACGAACAAATGCATCGCATCCACGAAATGCGAGGGCAACTTCTTTCCCTACGCCGCTCGATCCGACCTCACCGCGAAATGATCAACGAACTCGTTCGCGACTCGATACCCTCGATCCACCCGGAAACACGCGTCCATCTCCGCGATTGCTACGATCACGTAATCCAAGTCATAGACACGGTCGATACCTACCGAGAAGTCACCTCGGACCTTCGAGATTTCTACCTCTCGAGCATCAATAACAACATGAACGAAGTGATGAAACTTCTGACGATCATCTCGACTATCTTTATCCCCCTGTCCTTCATCGCAGGGGTCTACGGGATGAACTTCGATCCCGAAGTCTCATCTTGGAATATGCCGGAACTGAAGTGGATCTTTGGTTACCCACTCTCCTTGATGCTTATGGCAAGCGTCGCCGGATTGCTATTGGTTTACTTTCGTCGACGACGCTGGATCTAAACCCGATTCCAACCGACGTACCCGGATACGATTCCCAGCGCTCTGCGCGCTGGCTTCAAACTTGTACTCCTCAATCGCACCCGCAAGGTCACCTACTGATTCCTTGTTTCGCCCCAATAAATAATGAGCCTGTGAATGCCACGACTCGGTCCCCTTTTGACTCAATATCCGCTTGCTCAACCAATCGATCGCGGTATCGGGTTTGCCCATGTCCCCATTGGCCATCGCTAAGAACACTCCGATGTCAAACTTCGATCTCCGTAAAAACGAAGCCATCATCGACACCCTCGCTTCATACATCTTCGGATCCTCCGAAGGTCGCTTGACCATCCCAAAAGCCTTCTGCAATTCTCGGTCGTAAATCAACTCTCGCAAAGTCTCTTCGTCAATGCGAATGTCCATGTAACTTCGCAATGCACCCGCAGCATCAAGCGTGCTCTCAAACTGACCCTTCAAATGCAACATTCTAGCGCGACTGATCGGCGTATCGGTCACGTAACTCCCAAAACGCTCCATGTAACTGACCGCAAAAGGTGACATATCATCAAGCCGTTTTCGGACAGACTGGTTGTAAACATGCGCCACCCAAGGCACATTCCAAAGCCTGACCGATAACTTCGGATCGATTCCCTGCAACCTCGCTTCGAATGCATCCGCATCCAAACTCAAACGCTGTCGATTCTCACCCGTCAAACTTCGCTCCAACGTATACATCGTGCGACCCACCGCAAAGGGCTCCGTGTCAACCAATGCAATGACACCATCCAAGTCCTTCATCTCTACCGGATACTCAAATCGACCAGGTAACTTCGCACGACGCAACACCGCAGGATCACTCTTCGCCTGCGCTAAAGTCGCTATGCCATTGCCGCTCGAAGCCGGGATCGGCAAACCCCACCTTGGCTCAAACAACAAGATCTCTTCACCGATCGGCACCCCAATGCACCACAATCGCAGAGCTGCATTCTCTGTCGCACCGGTCACACTCGGTAACGCCAAGACCACCGCATCAATCCCCTGCGAGAAACACAGTTGAGTGAATACCCGCCCTCGCTCCCATCCATCCCCTCGACCAAACATCATCGTCTGCCAAGGCAACTTTCGATATACCGGCGCACCATCGTTCAATAGCAACTCCGGATTGCTTACCAACTTCTCAATGTCCTTCGCTTCCCCATCCATCCCCACATTGCAAACCGTCCAATCAAACAACTTCAACGTGGTCTCTAACCGCGCCCACTCCTCTGCTGATAAATCTCCCTTGCGTCCCTCCAACCACTCGCGAAATAAACCATCGCGATATGGCTTCTCAACCACCCACGAAGAAATCTGCTTCATCAACTGATTCTGAAGCATGAACTCACATTCAGGCTCGCCAAACTCCAACGAAGTCATTCGCTGCGCAAAATCTATCGTTCGCAACGAAGCTGGGATCGACTCAAGCAACGACGAAGCTTTCCACTCCGGAGGATTCGCAACACTCTTCGACCAAGTATTGAGCTGATAGTTGATCTCCTGCATCGCCGCCGTTCGATCCAACCGAATCAACTGTGGCAAATAGCGAAAAGCTTCCCGCAACGAATCGCGATTCTCTTTGTTTTTGTCGGTCTCGACTTGAATGCTCTCCACATCCCGCTGCGCTGGATCCACACACCCAACCGGCAAAATCCCAACCAACATCCCCCCAATGGCCAATAACCCACGGCCAACACTATCGACCCAACGCTCTGGCGAGACTCGGACGGTCATAACGTTCACACACTTTCTAACGATCTTGCCTATCATCCCCGGCCAATCAAATCTGCCACAGCCACAAAGAAAACATTACGCCTGCCAAGCCCTCGTGGTTCGCCAAATCGCGTGAACTCGCGACAAGACCCCCGGAAAAGCATCCAATGGCACCATGTTCGGCCCATCGCTAGGACTGTGATCTGGATCGGGATGCGTCTCAAAGAAAAATCCATCCACCCCAACTCCCGCCGCTCCTCTGGCCAACGGCTCGACCAACTGACGATTCCCACCCGTCGCCCCCCCAAGCCCCCCGGGCTGCTGCACCGAATGGGTCGCATCAAAAATCACCGGCACCCCCAACCCCCTCATCTGCACCAATCCACCCATGTCATTGACCAACCTACCATACCCGAAAAATGTCCCCCGCTCACACAACATCACTCGCCCACCTTCAACCTGACCTCCAATTCCCGACGACTCCCCCCTGACCTTCTCAACCACATATCGCATGTCCGATGGACTCATAAACTGCCCCTTCTTGACATTCAACGGACGACCTGTGGCTGCACAAGCCACCAGCAAATCTGTCTGCCTCGCCAAAAAAGCAGGTATCTGCAACAAATCACACACCTGCGCCACCGCTCCCGCCTGAGCACTCTCATGCACATCTGTCGTCACCGGTACACCCAACCGATCCTTGATCCCCTCAAGCACCCTCAGGCCACCTTCTAGCCCCGGCCCACGAAAACTTCCACCACTAGTCCGGTTCGCTTTGTCAAACGAAGCCTTGAACACATACCCAATCCCCAATGACTCGCACGCCTTTTGTACCGCTTCTCCAATCTCCAAACACTTATCCAATGACTCAATCACACAAGGCCCAGCAATCAACGTCATCGAACCCGCGTCCCCACACACCACGCGACGAGCTCCCTGTCCGATCACCACCTTCGACACACCACCCGCGATCGCTTGCCCCCCATCCATAGCTCCACCCCCCACGCAATCCTTCATTTTTCTTGCTAC
>JBJONT010000195.1:0-16047 GCA_046051705.1 Planctomycetota bacterium
TCGATGCAGTGGTGCGTCCAAGTCAAGTCATTTCAGACCAGTACAAGACCATGGTCTTGCAGATGGAAGATGGCACTGTGCACACGGGCCGAATCGTCAACGACGTTGGTGGCAAGGTAACGATTGTCGTCAATCCCGAAGATGCGACGAAGACCGTCACGGTGGATCGCAGCGATATCGAACAGGAGAAGACCTCGGCGATTTCGTTGATGCCAGCAGAACTGTTAGACAAATTGAACGAAGACGAAGTGCTTGACCTGCTCGCTTTTGTGTTGTCGCGTGGGGACTCCAAAGCACCCATGTTTCAATCGAAGTAGTCTTTAGGCACACCGAGCTTGGTTGGTGAAATTCAATTCGCGGAATGTGATGTTAAGGTCGTTGTTCCTCAGGAAGCTGTAGAGGGATCCTAGTGCAAGAGAGTACGGCAAGAGAGTCGGCGCAAGCTGGCAAGCAATCGATGTTTCGAGTGTTGCTCCATAAAGAGCAGTTGGTTTTTTCATCAGCGCACTTTATCACGTTTGCGGGAGACATCTGCGAGTGCTTGCACGGTCACAACTACGGGTTGCGAGCGGAGGTTTGCGGTTCGCTCGATGAGAACCGCTATGTGATCGACTTTATCGCATTTCGCGATGCACTAGCCGAGATCGTTCGTCAGTTGGACCATCACATGCTAGTCGCGATGAATCATCCGTTGATCACGGTGGAGGTTCAGGAGAGCGAAGTCGTGGTACGGTTTAGGCAGAAGCGATGGGTGTTTCCGAAGGAAGACTGCATGTTGCTGCCGATCGTCAATACGACCGCCGAAGAGATCGCAGGTTGGATTGCAGAGCGGATACGAACCAAGTTGTATCCGACGATTGGAGACCGGTTAGACTGGATTGAGATCGGAGTCGACGAGAACAATGGGCAGTGGGGATACTGCCGACTTCCTTGGGCGGCTGACTGATCGCTGGGACGCGAGAAATCTGAGGCATCGCGATGGTAGCAGTAGAGCAGTACCTCAAACCAGAACTCGCTTCGCAGATCAAGCGATTAGATTTGCGAGCGCAGATGGTTGTCAAAGGTTTTTTGCAGGGCATGCATGCGAGCCCATTTCATGGTTTCTCCGTGGAGTTCAGCGAGCACCGTCGATATTCGCACGGGGACGACCCGAAAGATATCGACTGGTTAGCTTTTGCGAAAACCGATCGTTATTACGTCAAGAAGTTCGAAGCCGAAACCAATCTGACCGGCTATATCTTGATGGATACCAGCCGATCGATGAATTACACGTATCGCCAGCAACTGACGAAATTCGACTACTGCATTTGTTTGGCAGCGGCTCTATCGTATTTGATGCTGATGCAGCAAGACCCGGTAGGGTTGGTAACGTTCGATGAAAAGCTCAAGGCCAGTATTTTCCCCCGGTCGCGTCGAAGTCAGTTTGCGGCGATTCTCAGCCAATTAACGAAGCTAAAGCCTGGCGGGAAGACAAGTCTGCGAGGGCCCATCGAGCAGTTTATGGCGATGCTCAAACATCGATCGTTGATCATGGTGATGAGCGATTTGCTTTCTGATACCGAATCGTCGGCGGATATTTTGAGGATGCTCAAACATGCCGGGCACGACGTTATCGTCTTTCATGTGCTTGATGAAGCCGAGGTGACGTTTCCGTTTCAGGGGTTGGTTGAGTTGAAGAATCCTGAGAATGACGAGATGGTATCGGTCAATGCAGACGATATCGGGGAAGAATATCGGGCGAACGTTCAAGCTTTTCGATCCGAACTTAAAGCGGCTTTGCTACAATCCAAGATCGATTATGTTCCCCTCGACACCAGTGTTCCTTACGATAAGGCGTTGATGGAGTATTTGATCAGTCGCAAAAATCGTTTTTAGCGAAGAGCGCCTGGAAGCGGATTATTTTGTAACGGACAACGGTGGAATCCGATGACCTTTCTCCATGTGTCGCTTTTGCTAGGAAGCATTGCGTCTTTCGCACCGATCCTCTTTCATCTGCTCGGCAAGCGTCAGCCTAAGACGCTTGAGTTTCCCGCGATTCGCTTTGTGCGCAAGACGGCGGTCGAGGCGCAGCGGGGCTGGAGTGTGAAGCGTTGGTTGTTGTTGCTGCTGCGGGTATTGATGGTCTTGGTTTTGGTGATGGCACTTGCATCTCCGCGCGTAGCAACGGGATTGTTCGCCAATGCGGCGGTGGGTGGTTTGCTGGCCGTCTTAGCATCGTTAGCGAGTGCAGCGGCGTTGGTGTTGTGGGGCAAGCGGCGTGGGATATTGGCTATTTCAATTCCCTTGGTGCTCGCGGTTGGGTTGTGGGGGGCAGCGAGCTACTTTGGCTGGGCGGTACTCAAACGTTCGGATGAGAGTCCGCTGTCGAATGCTGACGGGCCGGTGGCCGCAGCGTTGATCATCGATACCTCGCCTACGATGGGATACAAGTACCATAATCACACGCGGCTCGAAGACGCCAAGGAGATGGCGAGGTGGTTGATGGATCGATTCCCGATGGGCAGCCAAGTAGCGATCATTGGAAACGACGGGGCGATTCGCATGAATCAAGACCGTTTATCGGCTGAACGCCAGCTTGATCGGGTCACAATAGAGGGGCGGGCAAGCGACCTTTCGGAACGGATCCAGTCGGCGATAGCGGTGGTACGAAAAAGCGAACTCGAGCGACGAGAAGTTTACGTTTTGTCAGATATGCGGGAAAGAGCTTGGAAGAACATCGGCACAGCAGACCTTGCCTCCGCAATTTCGGGAGAGCCTCAGGGAACGCAAACTCCGGCGGGAGAACCTTCGAAGTGGGAGCTTGGTGCAACGGAACGGCAACCTAAAGTATTGCTTCAAATAATCGACCTAGGGGTTCCAGAAGTTGATTTAAGGAACTGGGGGCTAGATGCATTGAAGCTATCTTCCGAGAGCGTGGTTCCAGGTGGTGGCGTCTCGCTTGATGTCACCCTGGGTGCCTTGGAAGGAGAAGTCAAAGAGCAAGTGATGGTCGAGTTGCTTGCGGAGCCCGTCGAGCGTCGCCCTGTTATTTCGCGCGATGGCCAATGGGTCGCTCCAGAAGCGAAGTTGCTAGATCGACAGGTCGTGCAGCCAGGCAGCACGGGCGGAACCAATTTGCGATTGCAATGGAAAGACTTAGTAGAAGGGACTAATCACGCCACGGTGCGATTATCGCGACCCGATCCACTAGAGAGCGATAACGTCATGTTTGTGACGGTGGAAGCGAAGGAGCAAGGACGATCCTTGGTCGTGAGCGACAATTCCGTCGATGGTCAGATCGTGGCTTTGATGCTCAACCCATTAGCCGAGCCATCGCAAACCGAGTCCTCTCAGGCTGGCGGACAGCAGGCAGGTAGCAAGAATGGACCGGAGGAGAGGGGAGGTGGGAGCAGAACGACCGGGGTAGATGTCGAGCCTCGCAATCGGATCGGCCAGTTGGAGTTATCGAAGTACTCCACGGTAGTTTTGTACAATCCGGCGGAGTTAAGTGGGGATGAGGCGGACAAGTTGCTCAGTTGGGTGGAGGCCGGAGGAGGGTTGCTTGTCGTATTGGGGCCGGACGCGAAGTTTGAGCAGGCCTCGAAACAGGGAGCGACAGCAGTTGCCGGAAGTGCGGTGGGTGGATTGCCGAGTTTATTGCCAGGGCGGGTCATGGGATTGCAGCGGGTCGATCCTCAGGATACTGCTATCGGTGGTGCGAATGTGGTGCTCAAGCCGAGTTTGGAGAATCATCCTTTGTGGAATATCTTCGAGCGGCCGGCGAAGGAGATACCTTGGGTCAGTTACCCCGTCAATCAGTATTGGATTCTCGATGGGTTACCTGAGTCTACGTCGGTGATTGCCGATTTATCGCAGACCGAGCATCCTTTGTTAACCGAATCGGTACGTGGATCGGGTCGGATCATGGTGATGACGTTGCCTTATCCAGAGCCTGGGGTCAATGCTCAGAAGGGTGCCTGGAGTGAGCTTTACACAACCAGTGCAGATGCTTGGCCTGGTTTCGCTTTGTTTCTTGGGACCGTTCAGTATTTAGCGACACAGAGCAAGCATCCGGTGAACTATCCGGTGGGAGCTACAGCCGTGTTGGAGAACAATCCAAAGGAGTATCCCAAAGCATATGAATTGCTTGCGCCGAACGGTGAGATGATTCGCGTGGAGGCTGACGAAGAAGCGTTGCAGTATTCTTATACGCAGCAACCCGGTCAGTATCGGTTGCGAGGAGTTCGAGCTCGAGGGCCATTGGTCAGGGGTTTTAGTGTGAACATCGATCGCGATGAGTTATCACTCAAGAGCGTCAATCGGCTGGAACTTGAGGCGGGTATAGGTCGCGAACAGCTATTGATAGCCAAGAGCAAAGATGAAGTGCAGAGTTCGATTGGCGAGGGGCGTTATGGTCGGGACTTATCGCCGTTTTTGTGGGTTATCTTAGCGATGATGGTCATGGCTGAGCAAACCATGTCGAGTCGATTTTATGGATCGCGTGGGAAGGGGAAAGCCTGATGGAGTGGAGCCTCTCACCGGTCTTTGGTAGTTATGCGATAGTGGGATTGATTGCGGCTGGACTATTTTTTGTCTGGTTTGTGATGACCGATTCCCAAGGCTTGAGTCTTTGGCAGCGAACGGTTCTCCGAGCCTTACGATTGTTGATGATCCTTGTTCTGCTCTTAGCGATTCTCAAGCCTGGGATGAGTTGGACCAAGCAGCGGGAGCCGAGTGGAACCGTTGCGGTGCTTATGGATAAATCATCGAGCATGCAGTTGGGATCGGGTGAGGGGCCCAAGTCGCGGTGGGACCAGCAACTCGAACTTTGGAATACCTTGTGGAGCAACCGCGACCAGCTTGGCAAACAGGTCAAGCTATCTCCGTTTCTTTATGATTCGCAACTTCAGCCTCTCGGAGAATTGGATCTTGGGGAGCAATCCAAGCCGCCGGTATTGCCGCAGCGAGCCGAAGGGGTCAGTACAGATATCGGTGGCCCGTTGGGAGGAGTTGCGAATGGAACTTATTCCAATCCGTTGATGGCAGTGATTTGGATGGGGGACGGAGCCCAGACGTTAAGTCCATCGAAAGCGGATCCGCAGCAGGTGGCAAGGCAGTTCGCAAGACAGGACATCCCGATTTATTTCGTTGGGATTGGACCACGCGGGGATAGCGACCAAGCCAGAGATTTGGGCGTTGAGGGAGTGCCCGAGCAGCTCGATGCTTATACCAAGAATCAGATTTTCGTCCGAGGGATGCTTCATGCGCGAGGGGCCAGCAATCGCGACGTTGCCATCACAATGAAGATTGTCGCGAAAGATGGAAGCAAGCGGTTAGTCGACCAGACTGTAGTTCGTCCGACGAAGTCCGATCAGAGTCTTTCGTTTCAGATACCGTTGATTGCGCCGGATGTTGGGTCGTATGAATTGCAGATCGAAGCCCAGCCGCTTGAAGGGGAAGGGGTGCTGGAGAATAACCGTATCACTTCGTATTTGAATGTACGCGGTGGTGGGGCAAGGGTTCTCTATATAGAAGGAGAGCCGCGAACGGAGGCGAAGTTCATCGCCAATGCGTTGCTTGAATCACCCGATATGCAAGTCGATCGATTATGGATTGCGCGAGAGCCCGTTCAGAAGTGGCCAGTGGATCTCGCCCAGCGGATCGGCAACGGCGTATACGATTTGTTTATCCTTGGGGATCTAGATGCAAGTGCCATCGGGCAAGCTGGCAGCAAGTTGCTTGCAGATCAAGTCGTACGAGGGGCAGGTTTGATCACGCTCGGTGGTTTTCATACGTATGGTCCGGGAGGTTGGAATCAAACCGCGATTGCCGACGTCTTGCCAATTGCGATGGGAGAGCGGACACGGCAGCCCCTAGATGGCCCAATCGATTTGAGAAATCACTATGCAGGACCAGTGCCGTTGATTCCTGTTGCTAATGATCGGTTGCTTCAGCTTGGGGAGCCAGGGGAAGACACCGCAGCTTTGTGGCGAGAGTTTCGTCCTTTGACAGGAGCGAATCGTTGGGATGGGATCAAAAACGTGCCAGGCGTCAAAGTGCTCCTGACCGGTAGTGCCGTTCAACCTTTGATGGTTACAGGGATTGCGGGTCAAGGGAGGGTGATGAGTTTGGCTTTCGATTCCACCTATCAGTGGCTAAGACAAGGGAAGGGTAAAGAGTTCAAGCAGTTTTGGCGCCAGGTCGCTTTATGGGGATTGCGACGCGAGGCGGTAGAAGAAGGGTTGCAGCTGTCGATGAATCGTCGTCGGTTATTATTGCAGCAGCCAGCCGATGTGATTGCGAACTGGATACCCGGCAGCGCCCAGACAGCGATGCCCAAGAATGTGTTTCTGCGGTTGTGGAAATTCGAGGAGTCGCAGCAAGAAGACATTCCTGCGAAGGAGATTGAAGTTGGAGAGTTTCCGCTTTCGGTTCGGGATGCGGCGAGTATGCGGGCAGCATTCAATGGTCTAGCGACCCCGGGACGATATGAATGGCGTGCGACCACGATTGGTTCTGGGGGAAAAGGGCTTGAGTCGCGATTGCCATTCGTGGTGATCGACCAGAGTGTCGAGACGATGCAGCCGTTACCCGATTGGCAGTTGCTTGGTCAATTATCAAAGCTCAACGAGTCCGCGGGTGGGGAGTTACTAAGTCCTGATCAAGGGGCCGAGATCATCAGGAAGTTGATCGAGCGGCGACGGCAAGCGACGGAGACCGCGATTGAATCATTTCGGTTGGGTGAGACAACGATCGATTCATGGTTACAGTTTTTGGCGTTAGGAGTTTTGTTTGTCCTTCAATGGGGACTTCGCAAGCGTTGGGGAGTTCCTTGAGATCCCTCGCCATGCGGTAACTTTGCATCGCAGCCTTCCCCCCAACGCGCGGCGCGCTTCTCCCCCTCGCCCGCTACCGGGAACGGTTCCTCCGACGCGCGCTTCTCCCCCTCGCCCGCTGGCGGGAGAGGGAGCCGGGGGGTGAGGGTGGCGACCGCGCAACCCCAAGCGCACAAGAGACTTACGCACCGCGGCCCGGGACACAGTCCTAGGCTACGCGCTATGGCTTGTCTCGGTTCTCGGTACTGACTTGTCTGACTTGTCTGACTGCCCCAGCGCGAAGCGCGATTCTCCCCCTCACCGTCTGGCGACGAGTGGCTACGCTCACTCTTTCAAGAAACCCCGCGATTCGCGCGTTCACAGAAAGCAGCAGAGCTTCCGCGAATGAAGCGAAATTCTTCAAAAATTTTCAATCGGTTTGGAATAAAATACCAAACCCCACACAACGCAAACCAGAGATCCCAATGAATCGCGGGGGAACACCAACCGTTTTCCAGTCGATTTTGGACGGAAAAAAGCGTGCCATTCCAAAATTTTGACCCTTGCAGAACCCAGGGTTTGTTGGGTACACTTCTCCCCTTCCTAGACCGACTGTGGGGAAAATTCCGGGCAAACCAACGGAATTCCTACTTGGTCGGCCCCTTATTTTTTCGTTAAATCCTGTCTGGTTAACGGTTTAGAGGTAGGCAAGCATGCCGCGATTGCTCGGTGTTGACATTCCTAATGACAAGCAGGTCGTATACTCGTTGCAGTACCTTTATGGTGTTGGGCCATCCATCGCCAGGCAAGCCTGCGTCAATACGAAGATCGACCCGACCAAAAAAGCGAGAGAACTTGACGAAGACGAATTGAGTCGTTTGGCAAGTCTTTTGGAGCGTGACTTCACAGTTGAAGGTCCGCTTCGACGACAAATCGGCCAGTCGATTCACCGTTTGCGTGAAATCAAGTGTTACCGTGGCATGCGTCACAAGCTCGGATTGCCTGTGCGTGGTCAGCGAACTCGAACCAATGCTCGTACCCGTAAGGGACCGAGAAAGACGGTTGCGGGCAAGAAGGGGGTCAAGGATCTCCGATAGTAATGGCTGCGAGTATCCTCAATGGTTACTTGCAGGATTACGATGGAGTTCTTTTGATCGTTGGGCCCCGATTTCCTCGGGGCTCTCGCAGCGAAAGTCGGATTGGTTTCCGATGCACGGATTGCGGTCGCTCAGTTAAGGTGCCCAGTTTTTCGGGCGCGAAAGACTGGCGAGCCTGAATGGATAACAACAAGTACTAGAAGTCTGCGGAGAGGTGTCTCGGCGGGCAAGCGATTTAAAGCGATTGAGATAGAGACGGTTCAATAGATCGAAACGGCGCGGAAGTATGGCAAAGCAGCAAGCAAACAAAGACGCGAATAACAAACGTCGTAAGGTTCGACGCAACGTTAGCTCGGCAATCGCCTTCGTCAAGGCGACGTTCAACAACACACAAGTAACGATCACTGACACTCGGGGTGATACCCTTTGCTGGGCAAGTGCTGGTACTTGCGGATTCAAGGGATCGCGTAAGAGCACCCCGTTTGCTGGCCAGATGGCTGCTCAGCAAGCAGCAGAGAAGGCTGCGAAGTTTGGCGTTAAGGAAATCGAAGTGCGAGTCAAGGGACCAGGTTCCGGTCGCGAATCCGCGATCACTGCACTTCAAGCAGCAGGGATCACCGTTAAGCAGATCGAAGACACCACTCCGATCCCCCACAACGGATGCCGTCCTCGCAAGAAGCGTCGGGTCTAGTTCCGATTGGTGCTTTGCCGTCGTGGCAGAGTATTGAATTGGCGCGACGTATTGAATTCAACGGTTTGGTTTGTATCGGGAGATTTTAATTATGCACGTAAGATGGCGCGGTTTAGAGTTGCCGAGTCAAGTCTCGGTAGAGCGATCGACACTGAGCTCAACATACGGCAAATTCACTGCTGAGCCTTTCGAGCGCGGCTTCGGGTCGACCATCGGCAACAGCCTTCGTCGTGTCTTGCTGTCGAGCTTGGAAGGTAGTGCGATCACCCAGATCAAGATTCGCGGTGCACAGCACGAGTTCAGCTCCATTCCAAACGTTCTCGAAGACGTCACCGAAATCGTTTTGAACGTGAAGGCTTTGGTCGTTAAAAACCACAGTGACAATACGCGAGTCTTGACGGTCATGCGATCGAAAGCCGGCCCAATCACCGGTGCCGATGTCCAAACCGATTCGGACGTAGAGATCATCAACAAAGACCACGTCATCGCGACCCTCACCGGCGACGCTGACTTCATGATGGAAATGGTCGTTGAGAACGGCCGCGGTTACGTTGCTGCTTCCGAGCAGAACACCGGCGATCACGAAATTGGAATTATTCCGGTCGACGCTGTCTACAGCCCAGTCGTTCGCGTTCGCTACACGATTGAAGAAACACGCGTTGGTCAAAAGACCAACTACGACCGACTGATCATCGAAATTTGGACCGACGGATCGCTTGCTCCCGAATTGGCAATGGTCGAAGGTGCCAAGATTCTACGCAAACACCTCAATCCATTCGTACAGTCTGGCGAATTGGGTCGACAAGTTCATGCCGTCGCTCGTGGTGGTCCCGGAAGCGCAGAAGCTCAGCTTGAGTCCAAGCTGAATATGCTTGTCAATGACTTGAAGTTGTCGGTTCGTGCTAACAACTGCTTGGAGAGCGAAGGAATTCGTTACGTGCGAGATCTCGTGCAACGAACCGAAGACCAACTGTTGGAAGTCCGCAACTTCGGTGAAACAACGTTGACCGAAGTAAGGGAAAAGCTCACCGCCATCGGATTGCATCTCGGAATGCGTATCCCTTCGTCGATGCGATAAGTTTGGAATCACACATTTTTCGGTCGTCCTCGATTGCTGTGGATCCGAAAACAATTACTAGTAACAATCAATTCATTTAGCGAACCCCTGAGACGTAATCATGAGGCACCTTAGAAAAGGCCGAGTACTCGGACGAAGCCCATCGCACCGCAAGGCGCTCTTTAGCAATTTGGCCTCCGCCATTTTCTTGACCGAGCGAACCTATACGGAACTCGATACAAACGCTCCGAAAGTTCCAGGGCGGATTATCACAACTCTCGAAAAGGCGAAGGAAATCCGCCCAATCGTTGAGAAGTGCATTACGATCGCTAAGAAGGGGCTCGCAGCGGAAAAGGCTGCGGAAGCTTTTGCAACCACCGCTGAGCGTGGCTCGGACGCTTGGAAGCAATGGCGTAAGAGTGATTCTTGGGCAAAGTGGTGCGATGCACGCTCACCAGGGGTTACTGCACGCCGCCGCGTTCTTTCGATGATCAAAGACAAGACAGCGGTTCGCGTTTTGTTCGACACCATCGCTCCACGCTTCATGGACCGTCCGGGTGGATACACCCGCATTATGCGACTTGCCAAGCCTCGCGTTGGCGATGCTGGTACCCGCGCGATTCTTGAGTTCGTTGGCAAGAACGATCGCGTCAAAGAAGAAGCTCAAAAGCCGTCTTTCGAATAAGCTTCGGTAAGCTCAAAGCATAGCACTGTTAAGGCTGGCCATTTGGCCAGCCTTTTTTTATTGGCTTATTGCCCTTCAAGCGGAGTTGCGCAAGCGTCACGGTGTCCCAAGCGTAGCTGCGCAAGCGGCACGGTAACCCAAGCGTAGCCGCGCAAGCGGCACGGTAACCTTAGCGTAGCCGCGCAAGCGGCACGGTGACCTAAGCGGAGTTGCGCGAGCAACCCGGTGACCGGGGCTAAACGCCCTCGATCCTCGTATCACTCAAAAACCACAGCGTTATGGGGCCCATTTGGTTCTACGTTCGGAGGGAATTCGGCCGTGTATCCCAAACACCGGGCGGCTTGCGCCGCTCCGCTTTCATTGCCTCGGCGGCTTGCGCCGCATCGCTTTCATTGGCACGTGTGTTGAAACTTTTGGTATTTGCCTATCGTTAGATCGCAAATAGGCATGTTTCGAATAGGTCCTTTCGTAATAATGGAGTGAATCGAAATCCCTATCACCGGTTGTTTCAGTAGTCAGGTGATAAAGGCAAGTCCGCTTCTGTACAGATACGTTTCCCAATGACTCAAAGAGACTCAGTGATAATGCAAAGTGAACTTCAAGGACGTATTCGGGAACGTATCCACATTCTCGATGGTGCCATGGGGACCATGATCCAGAAGCTCAATTTGGATGAAGCGGCAGTGCGTGGGAAGCGTTTTGTCGACCACCATAAGGACTTGGTGCGTTTCAGCGATCTGCTTTGTATCACACGCCCAGATGACATCAGTGACATCCACTATGCGTATCTCGAAGCGGGGGCTGATATTGTTGAGACCAATTCGTTTGGCTCATCCCCAATCGGAATGGGTGAATTGGATTTGCCTTTGGAGTTAGTACGCGAATTGAATTATGCAGCGGTCGATTGCGCGCGGAAGGCAGTTGATCGAATTCGCAAAATCGATCCTTCGCGTCCCCGATATGTAGCAGGTAGTATTGGTCCGACGACAAAGCAGCTGGCTATTAGCACGAAGGTTGAAGATGCAGCGAATCGGGACGTCGACTTCCTCGAGATGGTTGCAAGTTACAAAGTGCAGGTTGCGCATTTGGTGGAAGCCGGAGCGGACTTGCTCCTTCCTGAGACAGCGATCGACACGTTGAATTTGAAGTCCTGTTTGTATGCGATCAGCGAGTATTTTGCCGAAACCGGTCGCCGCATTCCCGTGATGATCAGCGCCACTTTTAGTGAAGGTGGTCGAACGTTCGTCAGCGCACAGACTGTCGAAGCGTTCTGGAATTCGATCAGCCATTTCCCGATGCTCAGCGTTGGGATGAACTGTGCGATGGGACCGGACATTATGCGTCCGCACCTGGAAGAACTTGCGCGCGTCAGCGATATGCCGATCTCTTGCCATCCGAACGCGGGGCTACCGAATTCCTTCGGTGAGTATGACTTGACTCCGTCGCGCATGGCTGACTACATCGAAGACTTTGCACGCAATGGATGGTTGAACATTGTTGGTGGATGTTGCGGTTCGAATCCGCATCACATCCGTGCTATCGCTGATCGTGTTCGTGGAATTCAGGCAAGGGGTGAAGTCGAGCCGATTGTTTGGACTCGGCTCAGTGGCCAAGAAGCCACCACGTTGCGTCCTGAGACGCAGTTCACCATGGTCGGTGAACGCACGAACGTAACTGGTTCGCGGGCTTTTGCGAATTTGATCCGAAACGATAAGTATGAAGAAGCCGTTGAAGTTGCGAGGCAGCAAGTTCAAAACGGGGCGACGATTATCGACATCAACATGGACGATGCGTTGCTCGATGGCGCTCAAGCCATGACGCGGTATTTGCGACTCATTGCCGGTGATAGTATCGCCGCTTCGGTACCGGTCATGATCGACTCGTCGAAATGGGAAGTCCTCTTGGCAGGGTTGCAGAACGTTCAAGGTAAAGCGATCGTCAACAGCATCAGTTTGAAGGACGGCGAAGAAGAATTCTTAAAGCGAGCTGGGATCATTCGGCGCTATGGTGCTGCGGTGGTTGTCATGGCTTTTGACGAGCAAGGCCAAGCGACAGAGACGCTTGAGAAAGCCCGCATCTGCAAGCGAGCTTATAAGTTGCTCACTGAGCAAGTGAAGTTCCCGCCGCAGGATATCATCTTCGATCCGAATATCTTGACCGTAGCAACGGGCATTGAAGAGCACGACAACTATGCAGTGAACTTCATTGAGGCTTGCAAGTTGATTAAGCAAGAGTGTCCAGGAGTTAGGATCTCAGGTGGTGTTAGCAATATCAGTTTCTCATTCCGAGGAAATGATGTTGTTAGAGAGGCAATGCATTCGGCGTTCCTATATCACGCGATCCAAGCTGGGATGGACATGGGGATCGTCAATGCAGGTCAGCTTGCGGTCTACGAAGACATCCCCAAGGACCTGCTTGAGCGAGTCGAAGACGTGCTGCTTAATCGCAGGTCAGATGCGACAGAGCGAATGCTTGCGTTCGCTGAAACCGTCAAAGGTTCTGGCACGAAGAAAGCTAGTGGTGAGAATCTTGAATGGCGTGACAAGCCCGTCCGCGAGCGACTGAAGCATGCACTGATTCATGGCATTGATAAGTTCATCGAAACCGATACGGAAGAGGCTCGAGTTGGTTGCAAGCGATGCTTAGAAGTCATCGAAGGGCCATTGATGTCCGCTATGAGTGTCGTCGGCGATTTGTTTGGAGCAGGGAAAATGTTCTTGCCACAAGTCGTTAAAAGTGCACGCGTGATGAAGAAAGCGGTTGGATACCTGCAACCTTTCATGGAGAAAGAAAAGGAAGAAGCTGGGCTCGAAGGTCAAGCGTTCCGAGGAAAGGTGTTGATGGCGACGGTCAAGGGCGACGTTCACGACATCGGTAAGAACATTGTTGGAGTGGTATTGGGTTGCAACAACTACCAAGTGATCGATCTTGGAGTGATGTGCTCTTGCGAGAAGATACTCGATGAAGCTCGCAAGCATGGCGTTGATGTTATCGGACTCTCAGGTTTGATCACACCGAGTCTTGATGAGATGACCCACGTCGCAAAAGAGATGCAGCGTACTGGTATGAAGATACCATTGCTTATCGGTGGTGCGACGACTTCTGCGAAACACACCGCAGTGAAGATCGCACCCTATTATCAAGAACCTGTCGTTCACGTGCTTGATGCATCTCGGTGCGTCGGAGTAGTAGAGTCCTTGTGTAGCGAAGAGTCCAAGCCGAAGTATGTAAGTGATAATTTGCAATTGCAAGAAGAACTTCGCGCAAGCTATGAGGCACGGCAAGCGAAGCTTGTCCCATACGCTCAGGCGAAAGAGAAAGCGTTTGCAACAGATTGGTCATCCGTTCGGATCGATACTCCGAGCTTTTTAGGGGCCAAGGTACTTCGCGAATACTCGATCGAGAAAATTGCGAAGTACATCGATTGGTCTCCGTTCTTTATGGCTTGGGAACTCAGGGGTAAGTATCCAAAGATCTTCAGTGATCCCGTCGTTGGAGTAGAAGCCAAGAAGCTGTTTGATGATGCGAACAAGATGCTGTTTGATTGCATCGCAACCAAATCATTGAAGGCGCATGCGGTGTATGGATTTTGGCCAGCGGCATCTATCGGTGATGACGTAGTGCTCTTTACCGACGAGTCCCGAAGCACCGAACTGACTCGCTTCCATTTCTTGCGACAGCAATGGGAACGCAAGGGCCAGAACGACTTCCGTAGTTTGGCCGATTACGTCGCTCCGCTTGGATCACAGCGAAAGGATCACCTCGGAGCCTTCGTTGTTACTGCGGGTATCGGTGCTGAGGAGTTAGCAAAGGCGCATGAAGCGAAGCACGATGATTATTCAGCGATTATGATCAAGGCCATCGCGGATCGCCTTGCAGAAGCTTTTGCAGAGCTGTTGCATGAGCAAGCTCGGTTGGATTGGGGATACGGGATCGAGGAGAGATTGACCAACGAAGAGTTGATCGACGAGAAGTACCGTGGTATCCGGCCAGCTCCCGGTTATCCCGCTTGCCCAGATCACACCGAAAAGCGAATTCTATTTGAATTGCTCGACGCCAAAGAGCAAATTGGAGTATCGTTAACCGAGTCTTTTGCGATGTGGCCAGCGGCCAGCGTCAGTGGGTTCTACTTTGGGCACCCACAAGCGAGGTATTTTGCTGTCGATCGTCTTACGAAGGATCAGGTAGAAGATTATGCCAAGCGAAAGGGGGAGCCGCTGGCACAAATCGAGCGCTGGCTCGCCCCGAACCTTGGGTATGAACCATCATGACAGCCCTTGCGATAGCAATGATTTTCTTCATTGCTGCGTTGGTAGTCTTTGCAATTGACTTGATGATTCCCACCGGCGGCGTGCTGATCGCCGTCACCGGTTTGCTTGCATGCGTTGCGATCTATTTTGCGTTCAAGCATTCGCCAACAAGCGGATGGTGGATGCTGATCGCTTCGCTGGCTTTGATCCCGCTGATGCTCATGGTGCTGATCTACATTTGGCCCAAGACACCATTTGGCCGACGGATCATCGCGACACCGAGCCGAGTCGAATCGTTTGCTTGGTCCGACTCAGCCGGGGTTTCGGATCCGAAGAAACTCATCGGGGCGTTTGGAACGAGCGATACGGAGTTTTTACCGCATGGCATGGTGAAGATTGGTGAGCAGGTTTATGAAGCGGTCAGCGAGGCTGGGCCGATTGAACCCGGTACGCCCGTGCGAGTCACCAAGCTTGATGTAGGGCGACTGGTTGTTGTTCCTTGGCATTATCGCAATGAATCGGATTCGCCGTTGTCGGCAAGCTCGAACTTAGATCGTTCGAGCCAAGAGTTGGGACTTGATTCGCTAGACTAGCGTTCCGATTTGCTTATCAAGACCGATCGCAAAGATCGCTACTTCTTGGGCTCAGCTTTGTCCGATCCTTTTTCTGTAGGAAAGCCGGCTTTGACCAGCTCGTCGTAGCCGGGTTTGAGTGGGCGGACATCATAGCCGTACTTCTTGAGGATTTTCGCTGCTCGGAGCGAACGATATCCAACGGCACAATGGGTGTAGATGATCTTCTCTTTCGAGAGTTTCTCGTTGACTTGCTCCTCTGTGATTTTTTCTTGAAGTTCACGCCAAGGCAAAAGGACGGCGCCTTGGACATGCCCTGCATTCCACTCCACGAGATCACGAACATCAACGATCACCGCTTTCTTTTCTTCGACTCGTTCTCGAACGGTGGCCAGGGTGTCTTTGGTGTGCTCTTTGGGTTCTAGGTTTCTGTCGTCTGCTTGAGCCGTAGCGAGCAAGAGACCGAGGGTGCTGATTGCTAAGCAAGCGAGAGCCAGGAGTGAGTTGCGGTTGATCATGGAAGGTTCCTCATTTCGTGTTGAGTTCATGGGTTCTGGGAGATGCCAGTGTTCGTTGCTAGGCCCAGTATTTGTTGCTAAGACCGCGTTAGTTGCTAAGCCATTGTTAGCTGCCCGGATCTTAACCTCGTTAGCAGGAATCTACGCTAGTTAGCAGGATAGTACCGGGGAATCAAATACTCGGCAACTGTTTTATACTTCGGAACCTTCCGAAGTGTCAATACTACTTAACTGCCGTGGAAAAATAGTGGCTGATATGTTTGCGTTTCGGGCCCCGTTTCCTGCTCCTGCTCCTGCTCCTGCTCCTGCTCCTGCTCCTGCTCCTGCTCCTGCTCCTGCTCCTGCTCCTGCTCCTGCTCCTGCTCCTGCTCCTGCTCCTGCTC
>JBJONT010000196.1:0-7633 GCA_046051705.1 Planctomycetota bacterium
ATACAAGCCATCCTTGCATCCCCAAACTTTCTGTTTGTCGTCGAAGAACCCTCGAGCGACGAACCACGGGGAGTGCAACGAATAAGCCAGCATCAGTTCGCGACTCGCTTTGCGTTGCTGATTTGGTCGTCAATACCCGACGATGAACTCTTGGATCTCGCAGACCAAAAGCGCCTGATGGAACCTGAGGTCATCCGCGATCAATTACAACGAATGCTCGCAGATCCGCGGGCTCGAGCACTCGGTGAGAATTTCGGTTTGCAGTGGCTCGGACTTACGGACCTGATGCGTCAGCAACCCGATGCAGAAGTATTCCCGGAGTTCAACAAGGATCGGCTTCGTGATTTCCAGGAAGAAGTCGTCCGAACCGTCAGTTCAGTCTTTAGGGAAGCAAGGCCGCTGACGGAGTTGCTGGTTTCGGATCGGATTCTTGTCAATCGCTCGCTGGCGGTTCATTACGGTTTAAACGATTCGGAACTTACCGCCCCCGAATTCCAAAATGCCGAACACTGGGGATGGCTCCCAACGGTGCAGTCGCACCGGGGAGGCATTATCACTTCCGCCGCGGTGCTCACACGAACATCCTATCCGCGACGTTCAAGCCCTGTATTGAGAGGGCGGTGGATTCTCGAAGAGATCTTGGGAGCAAAAGTCCCACCGCCACCGCCAGGTGTTCCAGCACTTGAAGATGTTCCCTCCGAACCCGGAACTGAATTGTCCTTGAAGGAGCGATTGAGCCGACATCGTACAGACGCCCAGTGCGCTTCATGTCATGATCGCATGGATCCATTGGGGTTCGGTCTGGAAAACTTTAATGCCATTGGACAGTGGCGAAACGAAGAGTTCGGCAAACCGATTGATGCACAAGGGGTATTACCCTCGGGTGACTCGTTCACCGGAGCAGAGGGGCTCAAAGATATCTTGCTCAAACGCCGAGACGAATTTGAAAAACACGCAATACGCAAGCTTGTTGGATTCGCCTTCGGGCGTGATCTGAACAAGTTCGATCAATGTGTCCAAGACCGAGCCCTACAGAGGTTGCGCAGTGAAAATCGCGCTGATGCCATCCTGGAAGAGATCCTGCTGTCCTACCCATTCCAGCACCGATACTATCCAGACAAGTAACACGATCTCAAAAAGACCTTAATCACCAACAACCATCGAATCCGAATGCACAATCAAAATATACGACCGGTTGCTTCGCATGTAAGATCTCAGTCCGCCGGACAGAGCCGACGAGCGTTTCTTCGCAGCACGGGGCTATTTGGCACTAGCGTTGCCGGCTCTGGACTATCTCTCGCTCTGCCTTGGTTCGAGTCCCTGTGCAATGAAGCCCGAGCTTCAGGGACTAACAATACGATGTCCAAGCCACCAGTTCGAACGGCATTTAACTATTTCCCAAATGGCGTATGGGAAAAAGACTGGGTCCCGCAGGAGGAGGGTAAAGGTTACTCCCTGAGTCCATCACTATCGCCTATCGAATCACTTCGAGATTCCGTAACCGTGTTGAGTGGTTTGGATAAAAAGAATAGCCATGGTGGCGACGGACACTATGCGAAAACCGCCAATTTTCTCACTGGGATGCCAGTGGTAAAAACCACCGGTCGAGATGTCAGTAGCGGTGGCATCTCCATCGATCAATTCTTCGCACAAAACTGGCGAGGTCAGACCCCGTTGAGTTCTCTGGAACTTGGTACAGAACCGGTCATCAGTGGTATCGATAGCAACGTAGGGTACACCCGACTCTACGGCTCGCACATCTCTTGGCAAAGCGCCCAGCGACCGGTCGCCAAAGAAATCAACCCAAGAGTCGTCTATGAGCGTTTGTTTGGGAAAAAGAATTCGACCGGAGAAGGGCAGGGGGGTAAAAGAGCCCTTCTGTTAGATTACATCCTAGAAGATGCAAAAGACGTGCGCCGACGATTGGGTCGCGACGATCAATTCAAGATGGATGAATTCCTCGATTCGGTCCGAGCGGTGGAAGAGAGAATAGAATACGCAGCAGCGCACCCAGACCGCGACGAGAGCTTCCGCCCCGATTCGGAATTAGCTCAAAGCCTTCCGAAGGGCGTGCCGAGCGATTTCCGCGACCACATACGCTTAATGCTCGACTTGATGGTATTGGCTTTTCAAAGCGATTCAACTCGCGTATGCAGCCTGATGTTTGCAAACGATGTTTCGGGCAGAAACTTCTCGTTCATCGATGGAGTTAAAGGGGGACACCACGAGTTGTCACACCATGAAAACAACGCGGAGAAAATCGCTCAATACCAAAAAATCAATCGCTGGCATGTAGAACAATTCGCTAGCTTCCTCACGAAACTTCGCTCGATCCAAGAAGGAGACTCGAACCTTCTGGACAACAGTATGATCGTATTCGGATCGAGTATGTCCGATGGAAACCGACACGATCCCGACAACCTTCCGATCTTGCTCGGAGGAAAGGGTGGTGGAAGCATTCAATCCGGTCAGCACATCCGATTGCACGGGGAAGTCCCCCTGTGCAATCTTTACTTAACGCTTTTAAATCGTGTTGGAATCACGACCGATTCCTTTGGGGATAGCAACGGACAAATCGAAGCACTTTAAATCGCTCCGTTTTCACACGGATCCCAAATCACAGATCCTAGCGATACAAAACCGTTGCGTACCAACCATTGCGACCGCGTGCTACGCCGATCCCAATCGCTGTACGTTGTCCCCAATAACAACACTTGGAAATCGCATGCTCGGCGGAGACAGTGGAAAATCCGACTCCTTCGTAACGCCCCGCCCCCATCGAGCCACCGACGTGGCGACATCGCCCCTCGCTGGCCTGCTGCTGGGCTTTACTCTGGGCAATGCAGGTATCGCAACCTAGGGCAGAACTAGATCCTGTCGCCAGTAATCCAGCAAACCCTAGCAAGCAAATCAATGCAACTTTGCGCATAGCACACTCCTTCATGACGAGTAATAAACCATCGCTTGTTTCATTGCGTTCGGTTAATGAACGCCAAGCGTCCACAACCATCCGTTGAATCCCGCGATCGGTCAACCGTCAAAAATTGTTCGCCAGCCCCCACTTGACAGCGTTAAGTCTCTAACTGGAAGGAGAATACCGCGACGTTTTTTATTTCAAAAACCGATGGAATTCTTTATTTAATCAATTCAATTTTCTTTTGATTTGCATTTTAATAACGCGGAACTATCGTACAGACACGCCGGGCAATCATTTTCACAGACACATTTAGGAGTTAAATCTTGAAAAAGGGTACCAAGTCAAGCGGGAACAAATCGCAGTTGATCAGAGACTTTGCAACTGCAAACCCTGACATGAAACCTTCGCAAATCATTAAGGAACTCTCGGCACAAGGGCACAAGGTATATCCAGCTCTCGTCAGCCAAGCCCTTCGTGGAACCCCGATCGCGAAGAAAGGTCGTCGCAAGACCCGAGGCAAGGCACGCGTTGTCACCGGCGCCAAGCCAGCAACCGTTGCTGCTTCCTTCGATGTATCAAACTTGAAAGCTACCAGTGAGTTCATCCGTCAAAGCGGATCAGCAGAACAAGCTATCGAGTCGATCAAGGCTTATCAGAAGATCGCTGCTCTGTTTCAATAATTCAAACGGTTGAAAGCATCGCTTTAACGAAAAACTGTTATTGAAGTCACCTATCAAAACTTACTGAGCCGACCGCTAGCACACCCGTGCTAACGGGCGGCTTTTTGTTTTCAAGTAAGCGCAACGCACAACACGTAGGTCGGTTTTTGGAACCCGGAAAATCGGCTTCGAAATCTTCAACTCTCTGCCTAGCCGACCGGGACAAACGAACAAGCCGGTTTGTTTCGGTGAGTCGTTTTAAGGTTCGGAAAATCCCCAGGTATACAGATTTGATTTTCCCAAAGAATCCATCTTGGATACTCTAAATCGTCGCGTGACAAGCTCGCAGCACCGTGATCAACATCCGGGTTAGAGCTATCGGATGAAAGAGAAAAATCGCGTGTACTTCGATTCCTATGCCCAACGCATCGCGTCCCTCTGACGCCTGATGCACTCAATTGCCAGCTTCCTGTTGAGTACGTATGAAGGCAACCATGTCACCAGCATAGTTCACTGTGATTCCAGTTGCCGTTAGCTAGCCCTAAATATCCTCGCTTCCGACTGACTCTCGTAAATAGCAAGTTCCTCATGGGTTCTGGCTATGAGCTTGCGAATCCCCGCCTTGGTAAACCCCTTAGAACCTATCGTTGTCGTGCTTTGAAGTTCCTTGAGCCTGGACATCAGAACCTCAATTTCCTGTTCTGCTTTGCGGTATTGCTGGTCATTTTCGATCAAAATTTCACCTCAATAACCCCTTGGGTACGGGCATCCGATTCACGAGTTCTCGCGAAAAACTCATCTCATTTGAACCAATCAGTATCCATCATCACGTCGTTCGTTGATCAAGTAAAGCTATCAGTGCTAACGAGGCTTTCTGGCCAAATGAGCGTCCATGAAGATTCCGGCTCTTGCAAATTCCGCACGTTCTGTAATTCGATCGATGCTATTCAATTGAAGAAAATGAGCAATAGCTCTCCCGATTGCAGTCACCCCGAGAACTTGAACACCATCCATTCGGAAATGCTCTCGCCAAGCGTGGATACGGAGATGAAAAAGAGCCGTCAATTGCCCCGTTAAAGGGTCTAGCGTTCCAGTATCGCTACCCTTTCGAAGATTGCACGGGTGCAACAAAGAGCTAGATTGCTCTCGTGAGTTCCACCTCCATGTTTTTCCGCGATAATGTGATCGATTTGATGGGAGCTTGCCGAGAGATCTTGGGGAAACAAACAGTACTCGCAGCGTCCCAACGCGCGATCAAAGACTAATTTCCTGAGCAATGGTGATGGGCGATCGCTCACTATACTTGGCTCTGCAGCACCCTAGCTTTGAGCAATCTCACCACATGTTCAAATTGTTCAAAGGTTTCCAACTCGGAGATTTCTTCCAGGGAGATGCCCCCGTTACGATTTTTCTCCAAAAGTTGATTTAGTCGACTTTCGGCTTCCGAGTCCAAACGAAATTTGAGGATTTCTTGCCGATTCCCACCTTGGACCAACAAATCAACGAGAGTGTCGTAGACTGTTCCTTGTTCGATGGTTCCCACTGCACGCTCCTTGAAGCTGAAAAAACTAGTGACTGGATTGTGAAATATAGCAGTTGCCTTAGTTGCTAGGCAAGTTCGAGACTCCCGTTGTGGTCAGCTTCCATCCCTACCTCGCGCGCTGTTTACTGGCCTGTCGAAAAAGGGATGCGTTCGGAAAATCCCAACGCCAGTTAACAACCGCGCGACTCAAAACGGATCTTGGGAGTCGAGGTAACTTTGAGGGAACTTGGGCTGGCCAACTCGAAAACCTCATTTTCTCCGTGTTTTGAGGGTTTCAAAGCGTGAGTCTCGCGAGAGCGTTCGAGGAGGATTGCGCTCGGGGAAAGTCGTAGATGGTCCCCCCGGAAGTAAATCCGTACCCGCTCATCACGCCGGTGATCGGCTCGGAGGTCTTGTTCTTGTTGGCATCCCAGGTGTAGGCCATGTCGCAGAAGGTCGCCATGTGGACTGGATTGCTAAGAAAACTACGTCATCCGCTTTCGCAGTTGAGCTTGCAGTTCGGTCACTAACGTCTCAAGGTCGGTCCTAGATCTGGGGTGCAGCTCCTCGTCGGTCAACTGAGGGAGACTCAACAAATTTTGCAACATGCGTATCTTGCCGAAAAGTTCGCCTTCCTCTCGTCCTTCCTCGCGGCCTTTGATCTCACCTTCTTCAAACGCTGTTTGGATGCGAGTGTTCTCGTCGAGTTCCCATTTCAGCCGTGCATCATAATGTCGGCGTTGGTCTGGCGTTCGTGAAATCATCTCTAGTACTCCTACGGCTCGTTTAAAAACGGGATCTGGCAATCGATCTAGCAACTCCTCGACGGTCGATCCTTCCGCTCGTCGAAAGAAGTACATCCATTGATCACGCGGATCGGCGATCACTTTATTATCGTCTAACGGAGAGTACTTGGGCAACTCCAGCAAATGGATTTCCAAGCAATTTGTCAGCTCCAAACCACTGCGAGTGCGAAGTCGAAATTCGCTGTGGTATTCGGCTAGTTGCGAAAAATGGGTACTGTTCAAGATGCAAATGCCAATCGAGGGGCGGAGCTTCCGATAGCTGTCTCCTTCCCCAATCTGGTCGACCAACTGAGTCGCAGAGTAATAAGCCAGGCGTTGGGCCAGCGAAGCGGGTTTAGTTCGCTGCACCTCTACGTTGAGTCTACGGTCCGCGTTGTCGATCGCCAGAATGTCCAGAATCGACAGTTTATCCGCCTCGAACTCTTTCCAGACGATTGGATTGACAATCTCGACCGACACGATCGGCTCAGGCAGCCTTAGGATCGCATTCAAAAAGTGAATGGTGATGTCAGGATACTCTGGATTCCCGAGAAGTAACTTGCACGCAAAATCCACCGTTGGATCTATCTCGATGAGCATTCCGATTACCTCCGTCTGTTGAACTCCCTCGCCACACAAACTTCAGTGATTGTACAAGATGCCCGCATAGCCTACCCGACGTGCAATTCCGGTTTTTGAATCAACAAAATAAGCCGTCATTTCGACGCATCCTCAGGCCAAGCCCATGGTCCCTCATCGCTCTGGCGAACTGTCGCTGACTCGCGACTATCATCGATCAAAACGTCACGCTTCGGGAACCGTTCCGCCCAAGTGCGGAGCCAAGTCAAAAACTGATCTGCCGTGTAGTCTGGTGAAACAGATTTAGGGTTCCCGGGTTTGTCGGTAACTGCTGCGTAAGGAGAATAAGCAACTCAAGAAGAAGTTGCTGTGGTTCGAGACTGAATGCCTCAAGCTATCGAAGAGCTTGAGCAGCAGCGATAAAACGGCCGGGGCTAATTGGCACGGAGTGTACCTTGCAGTGGTGCTTTTTACCTTTTCAAAAGCAAGACTTAACTGTGGACATATCCCCGCGCAGGTAACTGTACCAAACCACGCTTATTCCTAGCCCATAGCCCCGTTCTCGAAACAAATGTACCGATCTGAGTCAAAGGTATTCCCGCAACTTCGCGAGGCAATTCTCCCAAGCGATTCGAATCCACAGCGAGGAGCAATTCAAAGTCTTCTCCATCCCCCAAAGCATGTTCGAGAGCAGCAGCTTGCGATAACTTTGATCGCTCGATCGCCGCATCGCTAATGGGGATCGCATCAAGATCTACCTCAGCCCCGCATCGACTTGCCACAGTTAAGTTGAGCAAGTCAACTCCTAACCCATCGCTGATATCCGTTGCGGCATTGACAACACCTAGTTTGTAAAGCTCGCGAGCAAGCTCAAGTCGCGGTTGAAAATCCAAATGCTTACCAAGTAAACTGCCACCGAGCTTACCACTTACAACAAGCCGATCACCTGGTTTTGCGCCGCTTCGAAGCCAGCATCCGTTTTCTCGCGCGCGACCGATTGCCGTCATGTGAACCACTAACGGACCATCCCAAACGTTGGTATCTCCACCACCGATGGCTACCGAATACTTCTCACAGCCTTCGCACACAGCCTCGTATATCTCTGCGGCGATGGATTCCGCTCCATTGCGTGGCAAACACAACGAAAGAAACACAGCAACGGGTTCAGCGG
>JBJONT010000197.1:0-6856 GCA_046051705.1 Planctomycetota bacterium
ACCCGGGGCGAGGGGAGCAAAACAGTTAGTCCTCGCCGCGTGCGCGCGTTCCTCCCCTTCCCCCCCTGGCGGGTGAAGGGGCCGGGGGATGAGGGTGGTGACCGCGCAACCCCAGGCGCACCAACACCTTACACACTACAAGGTACCCCCTCGCTCCCAAATGAACGCACCGCTCGCCCGGGACACAGTCCCAGGCTACGCGGGAGAAGGGGCCGGGGGATGAGGGTGGCGTCCGCGCAAACCAAATCCCACAAAGGGTTTAAGTCACCTCACCCATGATCACGCAGCTTGATAATCGCCGCGAAACTATTTCTGCCAAATTGCGCTCTTTTCGGGGGTCTTCTCTATAGTGAACAACTCCCGTCACCGCCTCTGAAATAAGGTGCCATCGCATGTGGACCGCCAGCTTACCTCGGTTTCATTCGCATTGGCGAATCATTCGTCGCCGCACAAGCAGTATTCTGCAATCCATGGTCAACCCACTAAGGAATCACTGGTGGAGCTTTCTCCACACCCTCCCCTACCCCAAACAACTTCCTGATGAATCAGTCGGTGATTACGGCGAACGACTTGCTATGACTTTTCTGCGCCGTTCTGGATACGTCATCCTCGAACACTCTTACGCTTGTCCACTCGGCGAAATCGATGTTATCGCGGCCTGGAAACAACAAGTGGTCGTATTTGTCGAAGTCAAAACTTGGGGAAGAGCCCGCGTCGATCCCGGTCGACCTGCCGATGCAGTAGATGACGTGAAACAACGCAAACTATGCAAAACCGCATTGCACTATGCCAAACGACATGGCTTGCTAGAGTCTCACGGTCGGTTCGATGTGATCGAAATCCGGCTTACCGACTCGCAGCCGAATTTATGTCACATCCAAGCTGCATTCCAAAGCGAGGAGCGATTCCAACTCCACTCATGAACTCGCTAGCTTTTGCTTCCAAGCCGCAACTTGCGCGCGAACCAACTCAGGACGACTCGAACCTAGCGATTGATACGAAGCTACCGCGCCTTCGACTCCCAATCTCTTCCGAAGTGCCTCACCCACAAAGCTCGGGTCGACCGACGAAAAGTCTTCATCGGTAAGTTCACTAAGCGTTACTGCTTTGGACTTGGCTAACGCGACAAGCGCGCCGACTTTGTGGTGTGCAGTCCTTTGTGGCATCCCCATCTGCATGATCGCCTCCATCAAGGCGGTTGCATCCAAGTAGCCTTGGTCGAGGCGAAGCTTAATCGCATCAGGTTGCAATTGAGAACCTTGAACGATAGGAATCGCAAGCTGCAAACAAGCTTGAACCGTATCGAACGCATCGAACAATGGTGGTTTGTCCTCTTGCATATCGCGGTTATACGCAAGCGGTAAACCTTTCATTAGCATCAACAGCGTCTGCAAGGCGCCGACGACACGACCTGTCTTACCACGGGTCAATTCCAACGTATCCGGATTGACCTTCTGCGGCATAATCGAACTACCCGTACAGTAGGCCTGCGGAAGTTTAATAAAGCCGAATTCAGTGGTGGACCACAAGATCCATTCTTCTGCCCATCCACTTAAGTGTATCGCGATCATGCTCAGAACGAATACGGATTCGATGGCGAAATCCCGATCGCTGCTGATGTCGATGCTGTTGGCCGCTACCTTTTCAAATTCAAGTAGCTCTGCTGTCAATGCTCGGTCGATCGGAAGACTCGTTCCGGCAACAGCCGCACCACCGAGTGGACATACGTTGACACGACGGCGACAGTCGGCGATGCGAGATCGGTCACGTTCAAGCTTTTCAACATACGCCAACCAGTAATGAGGTGCGAGTACAGGCTGGGCTCGCTGCATGTGGGTGTATGCTGGCAAGATGATCTCGGCATCGCGATCGCAGCGATCGACGAAAGCTCTCTGCAGGGCTTCAAGCAACGCATCGACTTGATCCAAAGCGTCGCGCACCCACAAACGCAAATCGGTGGCGACTTGGTCGTTGCGTGATCTTGCTGTATGAAGCTTTCGTCCGGTGTCCCCCAACGCGTCGATCAACGATTGCTCGATATGCATGTGGATGTCTTCGAGCTCGATCCGGAATGGCAATTCCTTTCGATCAAGCTTGCCTTCGATCACCCGAAGCTCATCGATGATTTTGCGAAGTTCCTCTTCGGTCAGCATCCCTTGCTTGCACAGCATCGTCGCGTGCGCGATCGAACCACGGATATCATGCCGATAAAGCCGATGGTCAAACGAAATGCTCTCGCTGAACTTCGCAAGAGCTTGATCCATCTCACCAGAAAAAACGCCGCTTCGGGATAGAGAACTCAAGGACAACAACCTTTTTCAAGCAGGAGGAAATACTGCAAACGCGCGGCCGTGGGGACAACAGGGAGTTGGCAAGTCGGTCCGCTTTCGGCTCGATTTCAATCTAATCAACACCAGTCTAATCAACCTCCCGCCGAATCGATAGCGAGGATTCCGCCAGATCGAAACTGCGGTTCGGCAATCTATCCCTACATAGCGATTGAAAATCCAGCTAAAGCCCCGCAAATCAGAGCATTATCGGGCATATATCAAACCAAGAGCGACCTTGTTTGTTCATCCACTCGGAACATTCGCTCGGCCCCCACAATCCCGTTTCGTACTGAAAAAGCTGCGGTGCAGCAGGGCTTCTCCAAGCCGCGATGATTGGGTCCATGATCCTCCAAGCTTGCTCGACTTCGTCGCTTCTGGCGAACAAGCCGGGATCTCCGAGCATCGCATCGAGCAACAAGCGTTGGTAAGCATCCGGCAACTCGCGACCGCTTGAGTCGAACCGGAAATCCAATTCGCTCAAACGCATCCGCATATCGGAATCGGGAACCTTCGATTGAAAATAAAGCTGAACACCTTCGGCTGGCTGAATCTGAATCACCAATCGATTCGCTTCCGGTCGATACGACTTCTGCTCTCCGAAAAGCAGGTGCGGCGGTTCGCGAAACTGAATGACAATTTGAGTCGTCCGGCAACTCATCCCTTTGCCACTTCGCAAGTAAAACGGAACGCCGCGCCAACGCCAGTTATCGATGTAGAATTTCAGTGCCGCAAAAGTCTCGGTCGGACTGTTATCAGGCACCCCTTCTTCGTCTAAGTAACCTTGATACTGACCGCGCACCCCGTTCTCGGAAAAGTCGCTTCCGTGGTACGGTCTAACCGCTTGTAGTACTTTGACCTTTTCATCCCGCACGAACTCTCCGGTGTAGCGAACCGGAGCTTCCATCGCCGTTACCATCATCAATTGGAACAAATGATTTTGGAACATATCGCGCAAGACACCCGACTGGTCGTAATACCCACCTCGACGCCCAACCTGGACTTCTTCGGCTACGGTGATCTGGACGTGATCGACGTAATTGCGATTCCAAATCGGCTCGAAGATCGTATTTCCGAAACGCAGTACCAGGATGTTCTGGACGGTTTCTTTGCCCAGATAATGGTCGATACGGTAAATCTGGTCTTCACGAAAAGTTTTATGTATCGATTCGTTCAAACTCTGCGCGGTGGCCAAGTCCGTTCCAAAGGGCTTTTCGATCACCACACGGCGGTGCCCGACCGAATCATCGTTGAGCCCAGCTTTGCCCATCTGCTCGATTGCCGTGGCATAGAGCTGAGGCATCGTCGAAAGATAATAGGTCCGATCCGCCGGCTTGGACTCTTCGATCTGATTAAGAAACGCTGCCAGTTTGGGGAAATCTGCTTCTACGCTAATATCCCCAGGCTGATAGTAGACTTGTGCTGCGAAAGCGGCCCATGTCTCAGCGTTGAAGTCATTCTTCACAAACTTCGCGGTGCTTTCAGCAAGTTGTTCTCGCCACTGCTCCGAAGTATACGGACTGCGCGCTACACCGACGATCCGAGAGTTCTTCGGAAGCCGACCGCGTTGAAATTGCCGATATAGTGCCGGGATCAGCTTGCGACTCGTTAAATCGCCTGATGCCCCGAAAATGACCATTGTGTGTGACATAAACTGCTCTCGAGGGTTGGAACCAGTTGAGTCGTTGCATTGTCACCGAGTCTCGCTCCGATTACAACGTACGCTTGAAAGACTTTCATCAATTGCAAACGATTCCTCCAATGCAGACATCGAAAAAAAACGTTCCCACTCTCTACCTAATTCGGCACGCTCAATCGACGAATAACGCGAATCCTGAACCACAGCGTATCCCCGATCCCCCCTTGACAGAACTTGGAACCCAACAAGCCCAAGCGCTCTCGACATACGTTCCGAACATACAGCCGACCCATCTGCTCACCAGCCCGTTTCTTAGAACGCTTCAAACCACACAACCGCTAGCCGCTAGCACGGGCCTAACTCCTCATATCCACGCACACCTCTTCGAGCAAGGTGGCTGCTACAGCGGCTATCAAGCCATCGGGAAACGACCTGAACCTGGCTTGCGCCGCAAAGAGATCGAAGACAGCTTTCCAGGTTGGCACATCGACCCGGCAATCGATGATCTAGGCTGGAATAAACTACCCCATTTCGAGACGATGGAAATGGCTCGCAATCGCGCGAACCATGTGGCAACTTGGTTGCGATCGGAGTTTCACTCAACTCCCGCTCGGATCCTAGTGGTAATCCACGCGGACTTCAAATTGCGATTGCTCGAATCCCTTCTGAATCGCGACGACATCGAACACGCCTTCGGACCAGTGATCAACACCTCGATCACCGCCCTGCGCCTAGAACCCTCCGGCTGGCGACTCGACACCTGGAACTCTCATCAACATCTCCCGAACCAATGGATCACGTCCTGATCATTGAATCAACCGGGAATCGCAAGTTAGCGAACGCCTAGAAAACGCATCACCCACGAACGCTAAACGCTTTGCGAAGCAACTCAAGACTCTTCGGAATCGCAATGCGATAGTCTTCCTTACCTTCGAATTCAAGCGACACCCAGCCTTTATAGCCGTGCTTGCGCATCAGACTTCCAATGCGTTCGTAGTCGAGATCCAAGCTGTACCATTCTCCACCGCCATAATAAGTCTTGGCTTGCAACAACACCGCTTTAGGTGCAAGCTTCTCAAGTTTCTCATAGGGGTTCTCAAGGAAATTACCGGTATCGAGTGTTACTTGCAACCAAGGAGAATCAATCGCATCGACGATGCGCAAGACCCCTTCGGGCGTTAACCCTAACCCCCAATGGTTTTCCAGCCCAAGCACCACGCCACACTTTTCTGCTGTTGGCAAAATCCGTTCAAGGGCATCGATCACCCAAGGAAAACCATCTTCTTCCGTGTAACCAGCCAACGGTGGCTCAATCCCTCGATTGGCCATCAACTCATCAAAGTTTTTGCTTGTCCCCCATCGCCCTGTATTGACCCGCATCGTCGGTATCCCCAGCGCATAACAAAGCTCAACTTGGCCAATCGTCAGCTCGATGTTATTGCGTCGCACTTCCGCATCCGGCGATACGAACCCTTGATGCGTCGACATGCCATACAAAGGTAATCCTGCAAGCAACGCGCGGCGTTTGATGTTTTGCAACGCAGCACGACTCAACATCTCGGTCTGCGATATCTGATACAAAAGGATCTCTACTCCATCGAATCCGTATTCGCTTGCGATGTCGATGCACTTCGTTACATCTTTGAACTCTTCGTTCTTGAAACGCCAAAGCGAATATGTCGAGATCCCAATCGGCAACGTCGATCGAGCCCCCGGTGAGTCGACACGATCTTGACCATACGCACTCGATGTTCCGGAAAGCGCGCTCGCAAGCGAACCGACTCCCATTGTCGAACCAACTCCCGTGGTCATCGCGCCGAGTGTTGCACCCAAGGTTCGTGTGAAATCGCGTCGTTTCATGGTCGGAAGATTCCTGGTTGAATCAGTTAGAAAGTTCGAATCAACTCACCGCTAAGAAGTTTCTCAGAAGCTCAATGCCGTTCGACTGGCTCTTCTCAGGGTGGAATTGCGTAGCAAATAGTTTACCACGGCGCATCGCAGCACAGAAACGATATCCGTAATCGCTCGTCAACCAAATGTCGGTTTCTTGAGCCGGCACCGCATGGTAACTGTGAACGAAATAGAAATAAGGATTCTCAGGCATCTGACTCAACATCGAATCCGGTTGATATCTCGACGCGACTTGATTCCACCCCATATGGGGCACTTTTAAGACCTCCGCTGAGGGCTCAAACTCGAAGCGTACTACTTGGCCAGGGAAAATCCCCATCCCCTCATACTCCCCACCCTCATAACTCACATCAAGCAGCAACTGCAGCCCAAGGCAAATACCGAGAAAGGGTTTATCGCTCGCAATCCATTCGCGTATGTGTGGCACCAAATCCCGTCGTCGCAATTCACTGATCGCATCGCGGAAAGCCCCAACACCGGGAAGAATCAAATGGGAGACAGAAGCAAAATCCTCAAAGCGATCGCTGACAATCGGGCAGCCACCTGCCTTCTCAATCCCCTTCGCCACGCTTCGAAGGTTTCCCATCTGGTAGTCGATAATCCCAACTTTAGGGTTCTCTAACGCTGGTACTCGCACCGCTAATCCCTTTTGAATTTCCCCAGAAAACCTCTGCGTGCATACAATCCCGGAAAACTACCAGGAACTAACCTTGGTTTTAACCGAATGCGCGGACTTGGGAAACACAGAGGCACAGAGAACACGGAGAAATCAGTGTCCACCTAATTCCAATTCCAATTCCAATCCTTATCCCTTTTTCTTTTTCTCTGTGTCTCTGTGGCTCTGTGTTTCAAAAAAGAGCCCCCACCACGCGCGGTCTTTGGAAACACGGAGGCACAGAGAACACGGAGAAATCAGTCTCCGCCTAATTCCATTTCCAATTCCAATCCTTATCCCTTTTTCTTTTTCTTTTTCTTTTTC
>JBJONT010000198.1:0-16232 GCA_046051705.1 Planctomycetota bacterium
CATTGAATCACTCCAATTCTCGCCATCTTTTGAAACTTCAGCGAAATCGGATCGGATACCTTTGCCTCCATCACGGCTTGGAACTTGCTCTTCGCTTCCGCATTCTGCTTCTGAGCCATCAGTGCTCGCCCCTGAAGAAAACTACCCTTCGTTTTGGCTTCGGGAAAAGGTGCTGCGGCCAATCCACCGTAATAACGAGCCGCTTGGTCCGGCACTCCACCGGCAACTGCTAAGTCACCCATCATCTCAGCAACATTGTAAAAGAGATACGATTGTGGGTTATCTTTCACCCAATTGCTCAGCAGCGTCAAAGCGTTTTTCGGATCCCCTTTTCCTCGCAATGCAAAAGCACCTGCTAGATATCCACGAAGATATTGGTAATCCTGTTTCATGTCCTCCGAAGGTAACGACGCTCCATCGATCTTCTTGAACTCCTCAGCCGCTTGATCGATCTGACCTTGAGCCACAAGGTCTTTCGTTCGCGAAAGAGTTGGTGGTTCGCCTTCAAACAAAACTCTTAGAATCTCATTGGTCGGAAAATTCTGATTGTTACCTCGCACTTCAACAACTACGCGATCCCGATTCTTCTCGACAATCTTCCCTGTCACGGCAGCTCCCTTCATCGGAAAGACTCGATCTCTTTCCTGGGCGTTCAGGGCAGGCAAGATCATCAACAACCCTGCTATTGCAATCGCGGAACTGCGTACCCTTGCAACGCTTTTGAGCTCTCCCCAAATCGCGGATGTCTTGGACTTCTTCTGGCTTGTCATACTGCTACTCGTAAAGGTACGGATGAAATTTGTAAAGAATTTGAACTGGACGTTAAAAGCTTATTGTTACGGGTTCTTCGGTGCGGCCGATGGATCTTGAGCCTCCGAAGGCTTCCCTTCCGGTACTGGTAAGCCAGCGATCCCCGTGGGTTGCTTCCCTGACTTCTGCTGTATTTCGCGCAGCAATCGATCAAATTCACCGCGAAGGGCAGGTCCACCAAGCTCCGGGAAGCGAGAGTAGGTCTGCGTAATATCCGCGATCGCTGCATCGTAAAGTTTTTGTTTCTCCGCACCGCTATTCTCCGCAATCATCGCACGGCATTTGGCAATGTTGAGCCGAGCTTCGAAGAACTCTTTTTGAAAGTTAGGGAATCGCACGGTGGTTTGCGCAATCTGGCCCCAACCCCAGACAAGCTTCTTTTTGTTTGCCTGTGGCTCAGCCCCCAACATGGCCATCTTGAGTTTCTCAACGTCCTTGCCAGCAGCCCACTGTTGCAGATTCTTCGCAGCTTCAATCTGCACGGTGATGTTGTTCTGGTTTTTGGTCAATGCATCAACCAACAACTTATTCGCTTCTTCAAACTTTCCCGCCCCTCGCTTGGTCATCGCCAACTTGAGCATCAACTCCTCGGGCTTTCGCTTGATCTTCTCAAGCTCAGCGGGAGGAAGCTGCGATAGCTTGGTATAGGCTTTCTCGGCAATCCCCATCATCTCAGGAACTCTTGATGCCAGAGACGGGACTTTCTCCAAATTACTGGCCAGCACAAGCATTGCAGCCCCGCCTGACTCAATAACAGCCGGATCGGTACTAACGCCAAGAAGCTGATCGATCAAAATCCGAAAACAAGTCGCAAGCTTAGCTTGCTGCTCGGGATTCTTATTCGCCTCTAACTGCCCTTGCAACTCCGCCGAGAGATTCTGAAGCGACTTCGAGAGCATACTGGTATCCCCAGTCCTATCGCACAACTCCTTCATTACCTTGATCGATTCGTCAACTTGCTCGGCGGTCAATTCGGTTCGCCCCTGACCTGCCGACTGAACCATGGCTTGCAAGTTCAACCGATAGGTATCTAGCTGAAGAGCTGGTTGCAAATCGGCAATCGCTTTCGACTGCGCAACCGCTCCCTTCGCGGGCTCATTGAGCAAACGCAACGCATCGTCGAGTCGCCCACCTTGAAGATATAATCCAACTAAGTCGTTGGTTCCCTCAAGAGTGCCGTTTGCAAACTGCTCGGGTGCAAGAGCCCCCCAAGCATCGGTCAGCAGTTTCTCAGCACGTGCCCGCATGGCTTCTTCTTGCGGACTTATCTCGGTCTTCTCTTGACGGTGCTTATAACTCGCTTTGCGATACTCAGCCCAAAGAATCCGTCCGAGCAAGAACGCATTCTTACCACCCCCGGATTGCTTGAGTCCAATGTACTTCTCGGCCTTGTCGAAATCCTTCTCTCGCAACGCCAAACTCACCAGCACATCAATCGCTTGCTCAGCTTCCGGAGATCCGGGAACGGTCTCTCTCAAGTAATTCGCGAGTCTCTCTAATTGCACAACTAAAGCACCTTGACGTTCCGCAGGAGCACTATCGATAAGTTGCCCGAGAGACATCAAAGCAAAAGATCCGGCTTTTTGAGCCGTTTCGGTTCCTTTCGAAGAGCGAATCACTGAATCGCTGATCGCAAATGCTTCCCAATACTTCTGCAATCGCAAATGCAAATAAGCTTGAAGGAATCTCGTCTGTAGCAAATCCTCGCGGGAGTCTTCATCGCGGTAGAGCCTCAACGCTTTGTCATAAAGCTCGATAGCTTGCAGACGATCGCGCTCCATGTCGGACTCCACAAGCTTGATCTGATCCTCGATCCCCTTCCGATCTGCTTCCGGATCATCTTTAAGCTGCTTTTCCAATAACTGGATAGTAGCATCTCCCTCTTCAGCACGATCCAAACGGCTCCGCCCAGCTTTCATCGCTTCGGTGAAGTTGTTTGCATCAGGAAGCTTGTTGTCGTCAGTGTTCCCTTTAACCTCGATCCCAAGGTCCTTCAAATAGTCCTTCGCGATGTTGCCAGCACGCCCCTGCTTTTTGGCAAGATTCTGAAATGCATCGCGAGCTTCTCGCTTTAAGTTCCGGATCTTCGCTTCATCCCCTTTGGGATCGAGGGTTTTTATCCAAGCGAGCCTCGCTTCGGCTACTGCAAGCTGTAGATCTTGCCACTCAGGTTTCTCGCGTTCGCGGAAATCGACCATTTTGAGCTGTTCTTCACCCGCCATGATGGCCGCTTCGTACTTCCCCGAAGCCGCAGTGCTGTCGAGCCGAACAATGTCGGAGACGGCTTGGATCCTCCACGTACGGAAGATTCCAGCATCTTCATTCTCCGCAACCCGCTTAAGTGTCTCTCTTGCTCCATCGACCTGCCCCAACATGGCTTGAATCCGCCCGCGATTGAGCAAACTCAAGTACTTCGCTCCCGCTTGCTTACTGCTTTTGTCCGCAACATCAGCAAGCTTCTTCTCTGCATCTTCGAGCCGCTGTTTCCACTCAGGGGAATTCGCATCGAATGTCTCGGCTGTCAACTTGTTGCTGATCGCTTGAAGGATCTGCGCCTGACGATACTCCCGTTGCAACTTCTCACGCAAAGCGAGCCGCTCGGTTTCATTGGGTTTAACATTTGCCCCTTGCATCTGCTCCAACGTCGGGCGAAGGGAATCGATCGTCGTTGTGTAAGTCTCGAAAGCTTGTTGCAGTGATCCCCTAGCTCGCTCCCGCTGTTCTTTCGCTTTGTCAGCCAACTCAGGCTTGCGTGCGTCTTCCTTGGAGTCTTCGAGCAACTTCGTTCCTCGATCCAAATACAGGTCTGCAAGCTTCAGCAACGTCTCTCCACGCCTCGGATGCTGCGGGCTATTGGTGAGAAATTCTTTGTATCCCTGCTCCACTTGCGCAAGTTTCACATCCAAATCCTTTGCGGTACGAACCTCCGCCAAGGACATCTGCAAAAGCATGACTTTCTCAAGCCCGATGTCTTCCTTCATCGATGCAGGAAGCCGATTTTTTTGAACACTTAAGTCTAAGTACTTCAGAGCTTGGTCGTAGTATCCTTCCTCTTTGAGCCGCTGAAGAAACTTCGCAGCAGGCTCCTCCGCCACGGCTTGCGATGGTATCCCAAAAGCCGCATGCACACCTAAGAGAAGGCTACTGAGAACCAGGAACCGAGATTTCCTGCCAGGCTTCTTCGTGTTCTGATGCATAAGTTTCGATCGCTACTTGGAAAAGGTGGATACAATACTGGAGACGAGTCCGCCCGTATTATAGCGGTATGGCCGTACAGATGGTACTTCCCTATTCCACGATTCATTTGCAGCTATTTCTATGCCCCGACGAAGACGAGATCGATGGTACTCGCTCGATGGTCAACGCAAAATCCACGAAACGGCGTTGCGAGATAACAACGGCCCCAGACGGGTCGTATCCCTCGTCGTCCTGCTCGTTCTCGTCCTGCTGATGATGCAGCAAGTCTCCGACCCTAAGAAAGTTCAAAAAGTTGCCACCGCAATCGGCTTGATGCCCTCCGAACAACGCAAATCCCCTTCACTACCCGAACTCGACTTACAAGCTCCCGAAAAAACTACCCAGCAAACACTGCAACAAACACCACAACAAAATCCAATTGCTTCAGAAGATACGGAGCTGAAGTACACGCTATCTCAACTGTCGAACCGAAGCCTTGATCCAGTCACTGAATTTTACGCCCAAGTCTTCGATCAATTGCTCAACGAGGCCACCCCGGAAACCAAATCGAACTTACTGCGAATCACCCTTGGACTATCGGATTCAAATCAGATACCGAACGCAACGGATTCATCCCAAGCCGTCCGGAAGTGGCTCGAAGCATCAGCATTGAAAGTCCAACGATGGATTGAGCTTGCCGACTCGATCCAAGGAGATGGCTCACCTCATTCGATGTTAACCAGTTTCCTGAAGTCCCTCCAGGAACTCAACGAGCAATGGAGCGATTCTTCAAGCCCTTCGCCACTCGCGCCACTCAATCCGGCTTGGTCGGGGTCGCAATTCTCGCAAAGCCTTCAACTCGGACTCGATCGCCAACTACTCAAGGATTTCTCCGACAACACACCATGGAAATCCACAGAACGAATCGCGTTGGCTCGATTGCTCTCGAAAGCGACACAACTAGCAGGGAACTTCGCAGAAAACGAAATTTCGCTAGGCGACATCCCTAACTTATCGCTTCAACAGCTAATGTCCCAAACCGACACTCTTCGAGGACAGTGCTTTCGTGTTCAAGGAACCATCGGTCTTGTGGAACCACCAGCAACATTGCGCCTCGCCAACGACTACTCCGTCAACTACGACGTATTATGGCTCCGGACTGATGACCCAAGCGGCCAGCCCATCCAGATCTATGCTCCTATTCCAACCGAGCAAAGCGATTCTCTCCCAGGGAACGGAGAGACATCGGAACGATGGAAGAAGGACCAAGACATTACGCTCGCGGGTTTCATTTCGAAACGTCGCGCGTACGCATCGGGTAAAGGTGGCGACATCGCCCCGGTACTCATCGCTACTCATATCGTCGCAACAGAATCACTGAACGATAACACTGCAACTCCTCGCAACATCGAATCGAACCCTTCACCAACATTCTCGATCCCCTACGAGCTTTCCAAGTTGCGGACAGTGCGAGATTGGTTGCCACCTATCGATTGGCAGGTCCCTTTGAATCTGCTTCAAACGCGACTGGAGAATCGTCTTGGCAGCCTGCCACCACAGATTCTTCCGCTCGCACAAATCCCCTTATTAGCCGACCCACCAACAGAAACCAAAACCGACGACTTACAATCGAACGCAAAGAGTAATGCAAAGAACGACACAAAGCACACCGCACAGGAAAACCTATTGGCGTCGATCGATCCGAGTGTGGCTTCACCCGATCTCCTCGCGACACTTGCCGTAGCCTCGAAGTTCCGGACTGAAATTCGGCAAATCGTTTCGTCGAATTGCTTCACCCTACTCCCTTCACCTCCCCACTCGCCCGACACGATTCCCACCAGCAAGGTTCTCGGTGAATGGAGCGGACGCGTTACCGCCATTCGAAAAATCCCAGTGGACACGACCATGATGCCGGGACTTGGGTGGTCATCTATCTATGCATTGCAAATCGATCAAGCGAACTCGAAGGATCGATCAAAGTCAATCATCGCCTTGGCACAAGAAATCCCACAATCGTGGACCGACAGCGAAGCATTAGTGCAACCGGTGAAAGTTCAAGGCCTAGGAGTGTTTCAAATAGATCACGACGTTCAAGCAGATCATCCAGCAACCGAAACATCTCCGGGTTACATACTCGCATCCCGAGTACTCTGGGCAAACTCCTTGAACAGCACTCCTCCGTGCGTCCCATCAACACAACTCACGAATGATATCGACAAGGATTCGTCCCTGGATTGGACAAGCCCACAACTCTCGGAAGGTTGGCGTTCACTTGCTGCGAGCCAATGGGACCTTGCTCTTTGCGACTCCCTCGAACGCCTTCACGGAACTCCTATCAACTCGACCGACGCGGAACCCCTTTACTCGATGCTGAAGCTCACCAGAACCCATCCGCAATCCACCGCCGTTACACTTGGCACCATGGACTGGATTCGCAGGACGGAAGCAATGAAAGCCAATAAGCAAGCGATCCGCGATAGTCATCGAAGCGTAGGGGAAAGGACGCGAGCACGATTTCAAGTGCGACGCATTCAGCGAATCGAAGTTCGCAATCCCGAACATCAACGCTGGCTTGGCGGAAACGCTTATTATCAACTCGATGGACTTGCAAGCATCGGTGCAAACCGTGTCGCCGTTCGATACGGAAAAGACTTCGAACCGATTACATTCGAAAAAGAATTCCCAATGACACTGGTATCTGCCAGTGTCCCCACCTGGGTCTTTCACGACCCAAATCCATCCACCGAAACTGCGAATCCGCAAAATGCTGTTTCTTCCGAAAAGGAAAATAGCGGGACGGATTCTCAAGACGCATCCGATGCACTCCCCACCTTGGTTTGGTACCCAAGAATCCGGATCGATGTCGAAGGCTGGGCTTATCGAACCTGGCGATTCCGAACTATAGAGGTAAGCGCGGCGACACAAGACACGGGCTTTCAGCAAGCTCCGATGATGGTTGTCGACCATTGGAAGCTTGCACAAGGCCCGGAATTGACCACGAATGACTCAAGCGATACCGCTAAGACTTCGAACCCAAGAAACTCGACGAGCAACGTTCTTCTGACGATCGCAGGCCTGACAGGGATTGCTTGGTTTGCATACCGTTTTCTTCAACGCGAAAACAAACCGATGCGTTGGCGATAATGTTCAGCGGAACTATTCCGCATCGATGGCAATTTGTGCCGGTCGCCCAAGTAGCCCCAAGACGCATTGAGCAGCGAGTGACCCGGATCGTAAAGCCCCCTCCATGGTCGCAGGCCATCCTGTCTGCGTCCAATCACCCGCAAGAATAATGCCTTGGTCAGAGAACATTCCGCTCGGTAACCTGCCATCGACGCCAGCCACCGTACCTGTACTCTTTTCAGAAGTGCCTTCGGGATCGACCGAAAACACCGAATGTGGGTCTGTCACCACTTTGCTTCGTAGCATCCTTGCCCCGGTGCTGCTAATCTCCGGGAAGACCTCCCGCAAATCAGTTTCAACAATTTCGGCAACCTTCGTTGGATCACCTTTCGGCAGATCGCGTGAACCACTGATGACTACTTGGTAGTAAAACTCTTGCTCCTCGGTTGCATCTTCCTCGGTCGCATGTTCCTCGGGCGCATGTTCCTCGGGCGCATCTTTTTCAGGCGCATCGCCACCACTATCGACCCCATTCGTGGTATCAGGCCCGGGAAAAACCCACTGACTTGTTCGATCGATCAAGATCGCGTGTGGCGTGGGTAACCAACGCTTCGTCCACCATGTATGCACCCCAGTGATCGGAGCAGAAGCTAACTTAACTGGACTGTTCCAAGCTTGAACTTGAGAATCACTCCACGTCATTTCAGGGAGCTGATTTTCACGGAGCTGACTTCCACGGGGCTGACTTTCACGGGGCTGACTTGGCGAAAAGACGCTGGCTAATCGATGCCAAGGAACGGCGACCACCACAGCATCGAATGACTCCGATGCATCACCCCCATCCTTGGATTTGCTCTGCGGCGACGAACGGACTGAAACACTCCATTTCCCTTGATCGCTTCGTACTAGCCCCGTTACGACTTGCCCGTAATGGCTAGCAACTCCCAACCCATCGAACACTTTACTGGCGGAGACATCTACTAATTCCGACAAGGGACGATTAGGGACGTAGAGATGGTAAGCATCCCGCGTCGCGGCGAACCCATCAACCATCACCTTGCGAACCGCACCCATCCGAAGACGTGGAAGTTGATCTCCAAGAGCACTTACCAGAATTGTCGTCCAGAAGTTGAGGATCGAACTTTGCGATTGTCCATTTGCTTTAAGCCAATCGACAGCGAGGGTATTGGAGAACTGCTCATCGGGCTTTATTCGCAACAAGGCCAACAAGCCTTTAGCAATCCCAATGCGATCGCTCAATGTCAGATCGGGCCAACGCAGCAACAAACCTGCGAGGTGATAGGGTGCTGGAACGGGCCATGCTTTTACCCGGAACGGGACTCCTTTTCGTGATCGAAAATAAAGAGTCGATTGCTCCTGCCAATCCTCAGCTTGCCCTTGATCGGAAATCCATCGCAGCAACTCTTTACAACACTTCATCCCAACATGCTGACAGTAATCGACAGGCCGATTGGAACCTGAGTCATCGAAGGATCCGACACGCCCACCGAGCCGATGACGGGCTTCGAATAACTCCACATGACAACCGTGTTTTGCAAGCACCGTTGCGGCTTGGATCCCTGCAAGCCCTCCGCCGATCACCGCGATTCTCGGCGAATGTGTTCGATGAATCGAAAATGACAGTTCACGGCTTTCCACATTTCGTCGACTTTCGACATCGCTTTCCGGGGAATGTGCAGCAAGTCCTACTGCATTCCTAAGCTCTAACGTGTCAAGCTTTGCCAATCGCTTTCGAAACCATGGGGTAAAGAGATGGTTCGCAACAAGCTTACCTTTTTCCAGGTTCGACAGACTTGCACGGCCTCGCAACGAGCCCCAAGGATCCCTAGCGATCTGCTCGAAAATCGCATGATAAGTCTGCCACATCATCGAAAACATGCGCAAAGAATCAGGCTCTAAACCCTTGCGCACATTCCAACCACGCGTGTAGCACCCCTCGGCTCGCTGCTGATAGACTTGCATTAGCCCCAGCCAATTTCCCTTCGAAGCAATCGATGCCTCGCGGGCTTTGGGATCCGCTTGATTCAATGCTTCAATCCAGCCTGGACTATCGAAGCCGAATTTCTTCAAGTCTTCACCTGCCAAATAAATCCGACTTCGTTGAGCATCTTCAACAACATCTCGAAGGATATTTGTCAGTTGAAAAGCATGCCCGCAGTGCACTGCGTCTTGCCATTGCTCGCTACCTGGGCTTGGTAAGCCATCTGGTGACCAAATTGCTAAACAACAAAGCCCTACCGCAGAGGCTACTCGATCCATGTAGGTTTGTAGCTGCGTGTAAGAATCGATCGTCGAATGATGCACATCGTGATCTACACCGCGCACGAGCTCCTTGAGCAAACCCGTTGGAATCGAGAACCTCTGCACACTATCTGCGAGTGCTGGGCGGATCTGATCGACAACTTCTAAAAAGTCAACTTCTCGGAGACTGGGATTCTGATTGGATGCAGAAGACTTCCTCGATGCTTCACGAGAAAAATCGCGATCGCTTGAACTCAACGAGTCGATCCACTCAAGCCACCGATCAAGTTGCCATGTTGGGTTCGACTCAACCTTATTCTCTTTGTTTGTAGCTGTTTTTGCATCTGCTTCGATGCCATCTGTAGCGTCATCAGCAAGCCTGGAAAATGCGTACAGAGCGAACATCGCGCGACGACGGTCCTCGCGTAGAAAATCGAAAGTCCTAACGAAGTTCGAGCCGCTTGATTGAGCAACCTTTCGGCAGATCTTGTAGGACATTTCAAGGGAATCGCTCATGAGGAAGCACCCGGCTGACCAGGCGTAAGCGAGTTCGAAGCACGTGACCTTGAAGACCTAGGCGTAGCCGATCGCGGTTGAGCAGCTAGTGCATCGGCACTAGTTTGCTTGGGTAGTCCCAGGCAAGCTTTCGCAACCAGTCGAGCTTTCTGATACTTGCTGACTTCGATCGATTGATTCCAGACATCCCATTGCGCGTTTTGAATGTTATCGAGGATTTGCAAACCACCTCCGATAAAGAGTCGCATGCTGCGGCGGAACCACGAAGGGCCGGTGCTGACCAGCGGCATCCCGCCGAGTAGCGATTCTCGGGCAAGCTTCGTCCAATCTGCTAAAGCTTCCTTGGCACGCCCAGAACCTCGACTCCACTCGCTTGCATCAATTTCAGCAGCGAGCATTCGGGATCGAGGTAGGTAGAATCGGTTCCGTTCCGCATCGAGTTTGACATCTTGGCAGAAGTTCGCCAGTTGCAAACCTGTACAGACGCTATCCGACCATCGGATTGTGTGCTCGGAGGCACAACGAGCCAATGCCAAGACAATCCGGCCGACTGGATTTGCAGAGCGAGAGCAATAGTCTGCAACCTGCAAGTCATCTTCATAGGAATGGATGCTTTGGTCCTGCATGAAAGCAGACAGCAGATCTTCGAAGGGTTCGATTGGAAGCGAATAATTTCGCTGAGTCTCGTGAAGGGCGACGAAGACTGGGTGGAATGATCGGCCCGAGAATCCTTTGTGCAACTCATCCTTCCACCAATGGAGTAATTCCGTGGCTTGGGCGGGGTCGGACATTTCATCCGCCAGATCGTCAGACCAGCGACAGTAGGCATAGACACTGGTGAAATGGGGGCGGATGTCCGATGGAATCCAAATGTTTGTTACGGCAAAATTTTCGTAGTGGTTTGCAGCGAGCTTTCGACAGTACTCGAAAGCTTCATCGATACCCATACGACGCTGAGCCGAGCCTGGACCGCACCAGGAAAGGTCTTGGATTACTTGTTTCGAACCAGCTCGAACACCCAACGATGCACTCTTCGACGCTATAGGATTGGCAAAAACCGTCGTATTGGCGAAAACATCCGAGTTCGACTCGGTGTGCCTCGCGAAAACCGCAAGAGCGGTTAAGATTTTACACTAAGGAAGCTCATTCTAGAACCAAAGCTTTTAACAGAACACATGGCATGACGATGAAAATATTGCTTGCAGCTCCCCGTGGATTTTGCGCAGGGGTCAATATGGCCGTCCGAAGCTTGGATCTGGCCCTGAATCACTTTGGCCCTCCGATCTTCGTTTATCACGAGATAGTCCACAATCAGTACGTGGTACAGACGTTTCGAGGTAAAGGGGCGGTATTCGTCAACCACCTCGAAGAGATCCCGCCGAAATCGACCGTCTTGTTTTCCGCTCACGGTGTTTCTCCGGAAATCCGCCGGGTCGCGCAAGAAAGGGAGCTATTCGCCATCGACGCGACTTGTCCATTGGTAACCAAAGTCCACCTCGAAGCCATCAAGTTTGCCAAAGAGGGGTACACCATCATCCTCATTGGGCACGAAGGTCACGACGAAGTGATCGGTACGATGGGCGAAGCACCGGAAGCCATTCACTTGGTCGAAGATACCGAGGAAGTCGATCAATTGAGTTTCCCCGAGGGAACGAAGCTCGCTTATTTGACCCAAACGACATTGAGTGTTGATGATGCGACTCGAATCATCGAGCGGCTCAAATCGAGGTTTCCTTGGATCGTCGGTCCACCGAAGGAAGACATTTGTTACGCAACACAGAACCGCCAAGAGGCGGTACGAATCATTGCCGAGGAAGCGACCAAGGTCATCGTACTTGGTTCTCAGAACAGCAGTAATTCATTGAGGCTCAAGGAGCTTGCGGCAGAACGGGGCAAGCCGTCTTATCTGATCGATGGCCCTCAAGACATCAGTCCCGATTGGTTCACTATGGACGACGTCGTATTGATAACGGCTGGAGCAAGTGCGCCGGAGGAAGTAGTCCAAAGCACGATAGCTTGGTTGCAAGAGCGATTTCAAGCCACGGTGGAGCTTCGCGAAGTTCGGCGTGAGGACGTCCACTTCCCCCTCCCCAGAGCGCTACGTACACTAGCCTAAAGCGATTGCCCACACTCAAAATTCGCAGTTACAAAGCAGTTCAACAAAGGCCTATTCCTCTCTAACTGCTACCTGCCTAGCCCCGCATTCCCTCTTCTATCCCACTCCCTCCCTCTCTCTTTCCCTCTCTCTCCGTGTCCTCTGTGAGCTCTGTGTTTCAAAAATCCCCCCAATATTGCCAGCCTGCAAAATTACGCTGATCCAAGATAGCACATGACGCCCGAACAAAAAGCCCGTCAGCAGATCGACCGGCAGCTTGAACAAGCTGGCTGGATCGTGCAAGATTTCCGCCAGATGCACATCACAGCAGGGCTAGGTGTTGCCGTGCGCGAGTTTCCGCTAACGACCGGATTCGCCGACTACATGCTTTATGCTGACGCAAAAGCAATCGGTAGCGTAGAAGCAAAGCCTGAGGGTTTTGGGCTAATGGGGGTCACCGAGCAATCGGCGAAGTATTCGATTGGTCTACCAAAATTGCTCCCGAATTGGGAAATCCCACTTCCGTTCGCTTACGAATCGACCGGAGTGGAATGTCGATTTACCAATCGCAAAGAACCTGAAGCTCGAAGCCGATCTATTTTCACCTTCCATCGGCCCGAAGAACTGATTCGGCTCGTGAGGCTCGATAAGCAAGTGCGGGGACTACTTCGCGAAATGCCGCCGCTGAACGCCAGCAATCTCTGGAAAGTGCAGATCGACAGCATCAGAAATCTTGAAAACTCATTCGCCCTTAACAAGCCTCGTGCGCTGATCCAAATGGCAACCGGCAGTGGCAAAACCTTCACTGCTGTAAACTTCTGCTATCGGCTTATCAAATACGCCGGCGCTAAACGCATTCTCTTCTTAGTGGACCGAAACAACCTGGGTAAACAGACGCTCAACGAATTTCAGCAATTCGTCAGTCCGGTAAATGGCTACAAGTTCACCGAGGAGTACACCGTTCAGCATCTCAAGAAGAACACCATCGCTCCAGCATCGAAAGTCTGCATCACCACAATTCAGCGGCTGTACTCCATGCTCAAAGGTGAGGATGACTTCCAAGAAGAGAACGAGGAAAGCTCGCTGTTCGAGGCGGAGAATGCGTTGTTCAAAGAGCCGCTGCCAGTGATTTACAACAACCAAATTCCTATCGAGATGTTCGACTTCATCGTCGTCGATGAATGCCACCGCAGCATTTATAATATATGGCGACAAGTTCTCGAATATTTCGACTCGTTCCTCATCGGACTGACAGCTACCCCAACAAAGCAGACCATTGGCTTCTTCGGAGGCAATTTAGTCCAAGACTACGCCCACGAACAAGCTGTAGTCGATGGCGTCAACGTTGGGTACGACGTTTATCGCATTGAAACGAAAATCACGAAAGAAGGTGCCAAGCTTGCTCGCGAGCCAGGCGTCTTCGTCCCACACCGCGACCGCCGAACCAAGGGGACGAAGTACAAGGAACTCGATGACGATCTGACCTACACCGCGAATCAGCTTGATCGAGACGTCGTATCGGAAAATCAGATTCGATTGGTCATGCGGACGTTCAAGGACAAGCTACCTGAAATTTTTCCAGGACGCACAGAGGTTCCCAAGACGCTAGTATTCGCCAAAACCGATTTGCACGCCGAAGACATCGTGCGGATCATTCGAGAAGAGTTTGGCAAGGGAAACGATTTCTGCCAAAAGATCACATCGAAAAGCACCGGCAAGAAACCAGACGAACTTTTGTCCGAGTTTCGAAACTCCTATTTCCCTCGAATCGCTGTCACGGTTGATATGATCGCAACCGGCACCGACGTGAAACCGCTTGAGTGCTTGATCTTCATGCGGAATATACGTTCACTCGGTTACTTCGAGCAGATGAAGGGGCAAGGTTGCCGGGTAATCGATCCCGATGTTCTGCAAAGTGTAACACCCGATGCTCGCCACAAAACACATTTCGTCATAGTCGATGCGGTCGGTGTTTGCGAGGACGAGAAATCGGCGACCAAGCCGATGGATCGCAAGCCATCGGTGCCGCTCGACAAGATTCTCAATCTCGTTGCGGCTGGAGCGGCCAGCGATGACGTGGTCTCTACTTTGGCATCAAGACTCTCCAGACTCGATCAAGAAGTCGCTCCGATCCAACAAGCGACGATTCAGAAGGCATCAGGCGGTAAGTCGCTCGCTGAACTAAGTGCCGGGTTACTTAGGAGCATCGACCCGGATGTGAATACCGAGCTAGCGGTACAAAAGTTCAATGTCACTGAAGGCAATAATGGCGAAGCACCAGAGCCGACCGAGGAGCAGGTCGTAGAGGTCGAACGTGAGCAGATGGCTACAGCACTAAAACCGTTCCACGATCCGAAACTGCGGGATGCAATCTTGGCAGCGAAGCGGTCGTTAGAACAAGTCATTGACGAGCAGACCCCCGATCAACTACTACGTGCAGGTTTTGATGCCGAGGCGTTGGAAAAAGCCAAGTCGATGCTGACGAGCTTTAAAAAGTTCATCGAGGACAACAAAGACGAGATCGAAGCTCTTCAGGTCATGTATAGTGTTCCCTATCGGTCTGGGCTGAAGTTCCATCATGTCAAAGAGCTGGCGGCGAAGCTTAATCAGCCACCGTTCTATGTGGACTCGAACCGGCCAGAATCGCTTACCCGCATTTGGCAGGCGTTTGAATTGGTGGAACCGGGTAAGGTGAAAGGCAAAGGTGGCAAGAAGCTTGTGGATGTGATCGCCATGGTTCGTCATGCCATTGATCCTAGCACACCATTGGCTCCGATCGACATGACCGTTGAAGAGCGGTATCAGCAGTGGATGGCGGAGAAGCAGCGTGCGGGTGTGGCATTTACAGCCGATCAGAAAAAGTGGTTAGATGCCATCAAGGACCACATCGCTGCAAGTTTAAGCATTGAGCAGGACGATCTCGAAGAAGTGCCATTCAATACGATTGGCGGTTTAGGTCGGGCCTACGAACTCTTTGGCGACGAATTGACTGCGATCCTGGATGAATTGAACATGAGGTTGGCAGCGTGAGTGCTAAAACAACCATTCAAGAGACATTTGACCTCAGCACCCTGCCCCCGATTCCTAAATCGTGGAAGTGGTGCGTACCAGCGGATTGTTGTTCTGTAATCGCAAGTGGCAGCACACCAAAACCAGATTTGATGTACTCCGAGACTGGAGATGTGCCATTCATCAAGGTTTACAATTTGACCCATCGGGGAGTTCTGGATTTTTCCGTCAAGCCCACGTTTATTGATCTCGCCACGCATATTGGGCCAATGAGTCGTTCAAGAGCGATGCCGAATGATGTTCTCATAAACATTGTTGGACCACCGCTTGGAAAAGTTGCGATTGTTCCCGACGATCACCCCCAGTGGAACATCAATCAAGCGGTTGTTTTATTTCGTCCGCTCGATGGTGTTTTGAGCAAATACCTCGCCTACGCGTTCTTAACCGATTCGATCATGAAGCGAGTCACGTCACTCGCAAAGGCCACCGCAGGTCAATCCAATATTGGTGTTAGCATGTGTAGGCGACTATTGCCATTGCCAATAGCGCCAACTAACGAACAGCATCGCATCGTCGCCAAGATCGAAGAACTGTTTTCCGACCTGGACGCAGGTGTAGCGGCATTGAAGCGTGCTAAGGCGAATCTGAAGCGATACCGTGCTGCTGTTCTCAAAGCTGCCGTCGAAGGCAAGCTTACAGAAGAGTGGCGGGCCAAGCATCCTGCGAAAGAATCCGCATCGACTTTACTCGCTCGCATCCTCCAAGAACGCCGCCAGAAATGGGAAGCCGATCAACTCGCCAAATTCGCCGCCGCTGGCAAGGAACCGCCCAAGAACTGGCGAGAGAAATACGTCGAACCAACAAGGCCTGATACGGCTGGGTTGCCAGAATTGCCCAAAGGTTGGTGCTGGGCGAGTGTGGAGCAACTTGCTTTCGTCGATGTTGGATTCGCCTTCAAAAGTGCAGAGTACACAAAGAAAGGTATCAGATTGTTGAGGGGAGAAAACATGGAGCCAGGATCGCTACGATGGAACGACGTGCGATTCTGGCCTGAGGACAAGCTCGCAGGATTGGAGCATCTGCTAGTTGAAGAGGGACAGATCATTCTTGCTATGGACAGACCGATGGTTTCGGCAGGACTCAAATTAGCAAGGGTGAAGGCAAATGATATTCCTTGCTTACTCGTCCAGCGTATGGCAAGACTGCGAATGTTGGACGATACCATGACCGGTTTTTTGTA
>JBJONT010000199.1:0-6380 GCA_046051705.1 Planctomycetota bacterium
GGGAAAGGCTTCCAATTGGCTTGCGACGGTACCAGGTAAGGGTTACTTCGCCATCATCAGGCTATACGGTCCAACCGAGGCCGCAATTGAGAAAAGTTGGAAGCCAGGAGACCTCGAGAAGGTCAAGTAACCTTCATTTGTTGTCAAGCAAGACAATGCTGCACGATTGTTCCACTCGCATGCTCAGTGCGATGATGACAAAAGTGTTTTTGTCTACTGATGATCAGGAAGCTTCACGAATACTCTCAAGTCGATGAGACTGTGCTTGTGGCGAATATCTTACGGCGTTTCCAGATCTCGATCTCTTCCGAGCCTAGAAGTGCCCAGTCGTCAGCGCCGTCGATAGCCCAGTCGTCAGCGCCGTCGATAGATTCCGTGAGCAGGTCTTGAAGTATACCTTCTCCCTCGCTGTTGGAGTTCTTGTTCAAGTAGTTGATAAGGATGATCGCATCCAGCGGCGAGACAAATTGATCTTCGTCAACATCGATGTAGATGCGAGGGGTTGGGGCAGTAACTTCGATAAGATTTGGGTTTTGATTTGAATTTAAGTAGTTGATAATGGTGATGACGTCGAGTGGTGAGATGGTATTGTCGTGGTCTACGTCAAATGGCATTGCGTAGTTGTGCCATTGGGAATCGTTATCCAATACGGTAAGTTGAGTCACTCCGGAACCGAGACCGGGTGACGTGGACTGAGCGAGTATCCATACCAAGACCGGGGGCTCAAAGAGCTCGTCATCGATGGCTGTAACGGAAAACTGTGCACTGGTCTGACCAGATGGAATAGTTATGTCAGAGGGAATGGTTACTTGACTCGAATCCGAGTTGGTCAGTTTCACCATAAGTGGTTGACTGACATCGCCGCTTGGACGCTTCAATGTTATGGTGATACTGGGCCCACCTTCCCGTAGCGTTAGGGCCGAAGCCTCCATAGCGATAAGCGGTTCTGTCGTTTTTCCTGAAGAGACTTCGGATTGGCTTCCGAGAGCATTCCTCGCGGTCGCATAAAAAACGGTTCTTGGATCAATTCCGAAGGATTGATCGTAATGCCAATACGCGATGCCTTGGCTATTAGTCGTTGCACTCATGTTCGCAGAAAACGTATTTCCCAGTACACCGACCTGCTGGCCAAACAAATCGATTTGGAAGGTAGAGTTGGGTGTACTTTCTAACTTGCCAGCGACTTGTGTTCGACTTGGAGATACCACGGCGAATTCTACGATCGGATAGTTCTGGAGTTGATTAGGCCCGGTATCTGAGTCTAGAGAATCATTCGGCGTTGGGCCGTCTGCTCCAAGGTCGATGCTGGCTAAAGAATGGTTGGCAATGTAATTGTTGGATATTGAATTACCGGAAGAGGATTCATGAATGATCTGTATCCCGACGGGGCCATTGTTGCTGATCCAGTTTGACCCTTGGAAGGTTCCGTCTCCGATTTGATTGTTGCTTGATTGGGAAATGCGAATCCCACCGGCTGTGTTCCCCAAGCTTGCAAGGGTTCCATCGGCAATTCCAATTCGGTTGCCCAAGATGGCGGTCCCACCGGAGTTCGATTCGATCGAAACTCCCCAACCTTGATTTCCAGCGATCTGGTTTTGTTGTTCAACAACCGTCCCTCCGATTTTGTTTTTCTTGGCGAGATCATAGATAATGATCCCGTTGGCTTGATTGGGAATCGCCCTTACACCATCTACATCCGTTCCGATCCAATTGCCAGTAACGCGATTGTTATCGGCACCAACCCCGCCGATCGCGACACCTTGCGACATGTTTCCTGAGATCACGTTGCGATGTAGATTCCCAGTCCATTCCGTCAAATCCGTTCCAATAACATTATCGTGGGCTCCACTGCTAATCAAAATCCCTGAGTGTTCGTTAGGTATCGCGACAAGTCCATTTGCAGCAAGACCGATGAGGTTTTGCGATACTCTGTTGTACGACGACTCAACAAACCATACGCCGTTGCGAGTGTTACCAGAGATAACATTCCCCGAGTTCGATCCTCCAACCGCGTTGATATCGAATCCAATTACATTGTTGACGCCACCTCGTGATACGACGATTCCATCCAGATTGGGAACTGCATTCAGGCCGTCTGGCGAGGTGCCGATGTAGTTTCCTGAAATCCGATTTCCTGTACTATCGAAGATCTCGATCCCGCTGCGCGCGTTGCCTGAGATCACGTTTCTCATCGTCTCTGGTAGACCGTACTCCATACCTACGACATTGTTGCTGGATTTACCGTCGATCAGTATCCCATGGGCCGCGTTTGGTGTCGCTTCGCCTTGGATATCCAAACCTATCCAATTCCCTGCAATCCGAGTGTTTGAGGCATTGAATAGTCGAATCCCATTGTCCTTGTTCCCTGCGATCCAATTCTTTTCAAGAACATCATGGATGTTGTCCGCGTTGGCGCCAATGACGTTTCCAATCGAGTTTCCTTCGACCAGCATGCCATCCGTCTGATTTCCCAGAGGGGTTACACCGGTGCTATCTAAGCCGATGAAGTTTCCTTTGATCGAATTGTCCTTCGCATTCGAGATTCGGATTCCGCTATCAAGGTTTCCTGAGATGATATTCCGTTTTGAAACCGTATCATCGACGAATCCTAATCCGACATAGTTGCCACTTGCCCCCGATGCGATCAGTACGCCCGAGAGTCTATTGGCCAAGGCTGCACTTCCGACTTCGTCCGTACCAATGAAATTCCCTTCTACGGAATTCAAGAGAGACTTTGTCCCCCAGATACGAAGTCCTTCTAGATGGTTGCCCGAGAGCAGATTACCGACCGCTGGGCCACCGATTCGATTGCTCGGAGATTCGAGGATCTGGACCCCAGAACCACCATTGGGTCTCGGAAGTTTACCAGTCAAATCGGTACCGATATAGTTGCTTTCGATGGTGTTATTGCCAGTTCCTGTGATGAGAATGCCATCGCCAGGAAATGAATTGATAGCAAGACCTCTCACGACAGAATTGCCTGCTTGGATCGATAGTCCATTTTCACGGGTTGCCAAGAGAGAACCTTGTAATTCCACAAGAGGCTTTCCTGCGTATCCAGGCTGGGTCGTCGCATCGATGATGACTTGATCGGTGATATTCGGCAGTGGAGTTTTGACTTGAATGCTCTTGATCGCATCTGCTATCGCAAAGACGATCGAGTCAACTCCTGGATTCTGATTCGAATTGACGATGGCTTGCCGCATCGAGCCAGCCCCAGAATCGTTTGTGTTAACGACCACAAAACTCGCGAGGACACGGCGGGACTCAAGGTTTTCGAAGGAGAGTCGACGTCGGGATTTTCCCATGTGTGGCTTCATGCATGTTTGAATTTACGGCGTGAATTTCCATCGATTCTAGCCGAATAACGGTTTTCTTTCACCGCCAGTTTCTGCTTGGATGATCCCATGAAATCATGGGCAACCACCTTGTCGCTTGTTGTGTATTTGTCGTCCATCATTGATCTCTTTAAAGTGTTCGAGTTAGATCCGAATTGGTAGACCATTACGAATCTCCAATGTCTGCCTTTGGGCTACAGCTCCCAATCGGAGGGGGGCCTCTGGTCGAAAAGGTTGCACTATAGCGATGATTATTCACTACCATGATAAGGGGCGGAGTGTAGGATCCGATTCCAGTGTATTTCAAGCATGGTGAGAAGTGCAATTATGGAAGAAAACGACTTGTCAGTTACGGTGGTCCTGATCGATTTTAATAGCATCCTGGTCGCGAAGAATCTGAGCGTCAAGATATCGCAAATGTTGATCGCGCTGGTTTCTGATGATCCTTCAACTTGGGCCGAAGCAACGAGCCTCTGGCCCAGATACCAAACACGGGCTGTCAACGAATCAATCGGTGACCTGCCGTTCGAATCGGCCGGTCGTGACCAAGCAATCAAAGTACTAGAGGAATCAGAAGCTTGGGTCGCAATTGATTTTCCAAACAAACGCCTCTTCAGTGGAGGTCTTTCAGCGCCCATCGAGCGCGATGGCGTATACGCGATGGGATTTGACGATTCAGGGAACAAACACTGCCCGTTGAGTATCCATTTACCACCTTGGTGGGAAGTTCACGATGCCGCAACGCCCATCGCTCTTCATGAACCGCGAGACTTACCAATCAATAAGCCCAGCGTTGACCGCGATGTGCTGTACTCAGATCCGTTTCTTGAAGACATTGCCGGGAGAGTTCTCGCGGTAGTGGAGAGTGAAGAATGGAAGAATTGCGGTGCAATCGAGCAAGAGCGAAAGCGTTATCCCTTTACAATTCAAGTCCATCGCGACTGGCTGATGACTCCGCGAGACGACTTAGGGGGGCGAATGCCTCGGCAGTTGTTGCATGGGGCAATCGAGTGGAGCGACCATGTGGTATCGGGGCAAGAACTTCGGTTGATGGATGGCGAATCCGTGTATGCGATTCCTAATGACTGGTCCGATTTCGCGGTTGCTCCAATGGGTAGTCAAGAGATGTGCCTCTATTTTAATCTTTGCCGCGAAGTTATCGAAGCGAGCTGGTTCTGGTGCGTATGCGAAGATCGAAAATTCGAGCCTGCTGATGCGATGCATTCATCAAGGCAGCTTGTCTCATTTTTGCGTAGCGTTTCAGACGCATGGTTAGACGGATCCTTTGAGGGAGGCTCCTCGCCCAGTTTTATTATCGAATGTGGACGCCGGCGAGTTCCACGCGGTGAAGGCATCGTGATCCATGGGCTCGACGAGGTGCAAGAAGAGAAGCATTTCATCGATTGCGATTGTCCGGTATGCCGGATGATGGCGGAAGGTATGTTTGGTATTGGTTTCACCAGTATCGATGGACACCATTTAGAATTGGATAACGAGTTCGCTTTTTCAAAGTTTCAGACGCGGGAAGAGTGGGAGAAAGAGCAGAAAGAGTATGCCGATTTCGTTGCTTACTTGGATAGCAAAGAGAACGAGCGAACAGCAAAGGGTGATACTCAAGATCCATTGGCATCCGCGTGGTCTGGAATCAAAACGGACGAACCACTTCCAGGTGATGAGCTAGGGTATCTTCAAATGGCCTTTATGGTTGCCGAGATCATCTCGGAACTCCAAGTTCTAGGCGTGGCTCACGAGGAGATTAAGGAACTCAACGAGTGCTTCGCTGGCTACCGGCAAAGCGACGAAGTCGTTCGCCTGCTAACGGCCACAGAATTCAAGGCGCATCTGCAAGCACTCGCTGTTCGTTATCCTAGTTTAGTATCACGATCGGCGGATTTGCAAAGTCGTATTGACGAAAGCGAGCGAATTTTCGCGGATGATTCGGACTACCCGTTCTGAATTACACGCGAGCTGATCCGAGTCATGACGTAAGTAAACCCGGCATGAGGCAACGAGGATTCCTAATCGATGTGTGCCTGAAGTATGAAGCTCATTTAGAACCTAGGATAAGTTGGTGCACGGGAATGATTTTTTGGGTGACGACCCGGTGGTTTCAAATTGTTTCTTAGTTTCAAGCGGTTCGGAAGCTCGCTGTATCGCAAGCTATGGATGAATTCTCAGAAATTTGAATCTTAATCCCATTTTCTGACTGACATTTCCGGTCCCTGCGTGACATAGAGTTGTATCCAAATACAAATGTCCCAGCGGGGAGTTGCGTTGCTTAACGAATGGCCTGAATTTGTCGATTCCTATGGACCACTGGTCTACCGGTGCGCCTGGAGGATTCTCCGAAATCAGCACGATTCGGAAGACATCGTTCAGGAGGTTTTCTCCTTTGCTTGGGGCAGTAACGAATTTGCGATGGTACACAACAAAGCTGCTTGGCTGCGGTGCATTACTATTCGCAGAGCGCTGAATTGTCTACGGCGAAAGAAGCATGTGGAGCTTGGGAATTTTGATGTCGCATCCAAATACGGGCCCGTCTCGGAGTTTGAGTCCGCTGAGTTGCAGTTGGTAATTCGAGTTGCGATTTCACGGCTTCCCGAGCAACAACGAGTGGCATTTTCGCTCCGTTATTTCGAGGAGATATCGAACGCTGAAATCGCCCACGAACTCGGAATATCCGCATCCGCTGTTTCGTCAGCACTTCATTCTGCACGAGAAGCCTTAGCCAGAATTCTAGCACCCGTTTTAAAGGGGGACTGAAGTAGAACTATGAACACGAATCCTAGACACTTCGACGACGGTTTGGCTGATCCGCTAAAATCGGTAATTGAATCTATAGCTAACAACAAACCGAACGAATCGCAGATGGAGTCCTTTCTTTCCGCGTTGAAAGAGAGTTCGCCAGTATCACCTCGTAGCCTGAAATACACGAATAAGATCCGTAGTAGAGTGCTATTTGGTCTCGTATCCACCGCAGCTTTGGTCGTAATTCTCTTTGGCTTGCATTTGTTACCGAGGGCGAATGCATTGGAACAAATG
>JBJONT010000200.1:0-14486 GCA_046051705.1 Planctomycetota bacterium
GGTGGAAGATCAAAGCGTGCAAGGTTGTAGACGCTATTGCCTTCGATGAATGGAAGGATCTTGAACCAGTGGCTCCAGCCTTTTGGAGAAGCTGCGTTGCAGCAGGTCGTTCCGCTTTCATAGGCACCAAGCGGCTCGTTGTAAACCATACCGGGAAGAGATGGGTCCCCGTCGTAGGGACCTTGAGGAAGGAATTTGTAGGCCGATTCATGGTTCATGAAGGCCAATCCGATTTGACGCATGTTGCTCGAGCAAGACATGCGGCGTGCCGCTTCCCGAGCTGCTTGTACTGCCGGTAATAGCAAACCGACAAGGATACCGATAATGGCGATGACCACGAGCAGTTCCACCAAGGTAAACGCGCGTCGCAGACGCATACCGTTGGACGATGATCGGGCGTTGATCAAGCTCAACCGTTTCATGTTTTCACTCCACAGGAGAAATAAATTAGACAGAACCATCTGTCTGAATACAGCGATGGAGCGGAAAGTTACTGATGCCGAACGCTGTGCATAGAGCGACCGAGGGGGCTTAACACAAGCTTCTCGAAAACCAAACAGCGAGCTAAAAATCGGTGATGCTGCGTTAGGATTTAAGGAAGAAATCGCGAGGGTTTCGAGAGCGCGTGGGTGCTTCGATTCGGGGAATCTCGAAATACACTCGCCATCAGAGACGAATGACTCCATGACCTCTGCGGATACATCCGCCGGTGCACTTTGTGTAACGAAAAATTTCTTCTCGTATGTGTTTTTACGCAGTGCCCGAGCGTCTTTTGCCGCGATCCGTATCGGTTGGATCCGAACGCTTTTGACGCCAAAAGTTCCCATCCAGCCCCTTGTCAGCTCACCGCAATTGACTTCCAATTGAAAGCGGGGAATTTCGCAGACCTTTGACCGAAGTTGAGTGCTAGCATGGGTTTAGAAAGTTTGTTTTCGCTGGAAAATAAGGTAGCCGTAGTGCTTGGTGGCACGGGGGCTCTCGGAGGAGCGATGGCGAGCGCGTTGGGCGCGGCCGGAGCAAGCGTTGCCGTCATGGGGCGTAACGCCGAGCGTGGAATGGAGCGGGCCGAGTCGATTCGCCGCGAAGGAGGGCAGGGGATATTCGTATCCGCCGATGCTTTGAACCGCGAATCGTTGATGAAAGCCCGCGATCACGTAGAAAAGACAATGGGTCCCGTGGATATCTTGATCAACGCTGCCGGCGGAAATCAGTCCGGCGCGACGTTGCAGCCCGGTGACGATTTCTGCCATCTGTCCCTCGATGCATGGCAACAAGTCTTCGATTTGAACTTGATCGGCGGCACGGTGTTGCCCTGCCAAGTCTTCGGCGAGACGATGCTATTGAGGAATAGCGGAAGCATCATCAATGTCGCTTCTATGTCGGGTATCACACCACTTTCCCGCGTGGTCGCTTACTCTGCCGCAAAGGCCGCTGTGATCAACTTTACTCAGTTTCTAGCCAGGGAGTGGGCTCCGAGAGGCATTCGAGTCAACTGCATCAGCCCAGGCTTCTTCCCAGCCGATCAAAATAGGAACTTGTTGTACAATCCAGACGGAAGTCTGGCTCCTCGCGGTGCACAGATCATCAATCACACCCCGATGGCTCGATTCGGTTACGCTCACGAATTAGCTGGATCGATTGTTTTCCTCGCGTCCGCAACCGCTTCGTCGTTCGTTACCGGCCATAACTTGGTCATTGACGGCGGATTTTCATCGACCACGATTTAATCGGCTCCGCAAACGATTGCTGAATGCGAACGGACCACCGTTTGCGATTGATTTCAGCGATTAGTTTATGCGATTGATTTAAAAGTACTATTGTTTCATCCACCCTGTTTTCGTGCACAAACCAATTTTCGTGCATTCATTAAGGAGTAACCATGGCTAAGCTTGCGATTCGAACGGACAAATGCGAACTGGATTTTCTTTCGCTCGGGGCACTCGTCCACCGACTTGATCCCGGCATTTTGCCGTTCCGCAAAGCGAGGAACTTCGATGTGCACGTCTCCGGTGGCGAATACAACGTCGCAGCAAACCTCTCGGACTGCTTCGGTCTGAACACCGCAGTTGCAACCGCGATGGTCAACTACGGAATCGGCGAGCTCGTGCAAACTCGCGTTCGAGAAATGGGTGTGAAAACCTTCTACAAGCACTTCGAGCACGATGGAGTTCGCGGACCGAACATCGCTACGGTGTATAGCGACCGTGGCCAAGGCGTTCGTCCTCCAGTGGTCTATTACAACCGTGCGAACGAAGCTGGCGCAATGCTCAAACCAGGGGACTTCAACTGGAAGGAAATCTTCGGCAGTGGAGTTCGTTGGTTCCACTCCGGTGGGATTTTCGCAGCCCTCTCCAATACGACTTCGGAATTGATCATCGAAGGGATGCAAGCGGCAAAAGAAGCCGGCTGCGTGACATCTTTCGACTTGAACTACCGCGCCAAAATTTGGGCTGCAATTGGCGGATTGGCCAAAGGGCAAGAGATGGTCGGCAAGATCGTCAAGAACGTCGATGTTTTGGTCGGTAACGAAGAAGACTTGCAAAAGAGCCTTGGAATCGAAGGCCAAGACGTCGAGCACAAGTCGGATCTCGACCCAGATGCGTTCTTCAAAATGATCGATCGCACCATTGAGAAGTTCCCCAACGTCAAGATGGTGGCTACGACTCTTCGCGAAGTTCGCTCGACGAATCGCCATGAATGGGCAGCTGTACTTTGGTACGATGGAAAACGCTATATCAGCCCAACCATGCAGCTCGATGTCATCGACCGTATCGGCGGTGGTGACGGATTTGCCGCAGGTTTGATCTATGGCATGCTTGCAGGCAAAGAGCCAGAACAAGCATTGCGTCTGGGTTGGGCTCACGGTGCTTTGCTTACCACCTTCCCTGGTGATACCACCATGGCGAAGTTGCCAGAAGTCGAAACGTTGGCCAAGGGCGGATCAGCCCGCGTGCAACGCTAAGTTTCTCATCGCTTCCGGGTGATGAGAACGAATCGATACAAAGCGTTCGAGTAATACGAGACTTGATAAGTTACGAAACTTGGTAAGTTCAGAGGAAAGAGCGTCATGCGAATCAATATCTTCGCCCCGAGTGCAAGCAGAGAAACCGGTCTATTGGATAGCAGCAAAACTTCCCGGCGGTTTACGCGAATCGCTGGGCTAGGAACTGCAAAACTTGTACAGCTCTCCCTTGCGTTGGGCTGTTTTCTTGCGAACTGCAACTCGACCACTGCTATGGCCGAGGAAAACTGGCCACAGTTCCGTGGACCGAACTCTCGAGGAGTCGCTGCGGAGGGCTCCGCCGACGCTTCTGCCTCAAGCAGCAAATACGCTGACCGTTGGAGCTCGTCAGAGAACATCTCTTGGAGCGTCGACATCGCTGGTCGCGGTTGGTCGTCTCCGGTGGTCTGGGGGGAACGAATCTACCTGACGACGGTCGTGAGCGGCCAAGAACCGGAGCCCGCTAAGAAAGGTCTTTATTTTGGTGGCGAGCGGATCAAACCACCGGAGTCTGTACATCAGTGGAAAGTGATTTGCTTGGATCTTAAAACCGGCAAGCAAGTTTGGGAAAAGCAAGTTCACGAAGGGGTTCCGCAGTCCTCCATCCACATCAAGAGTACCTTCGCTTCAGAGACCCCGGTGACCGATGGCAAACATCTTTATTGTTGTTTCGGAAGCCTTGGGATTTTCTGTTTGGATATGGATGGCAACACCATATGGAAGTTCGACTTGGAACCCTTGCCGACGCGATTGGGTTGGGGCGCAGCCGCTTCACCCGTCCTGCATGAAGGTCGGCTGTACTATTGCAACGATAATGAGAAAGCTTCTTCGCTACTGTGTTTAGATGCTGCTAGCGGCAAGGAGCTTTGGAAAGTCGCAAGAGACGAAAAGAGCAATTGGTCGACCCCGTATATTTGGAAGCATGCTCAACGGACCGAAATCGTTACTGCTGGATCGGGGATGGTGCGGTCTTACGATTTGGATGGGAACGTCCTTTGGTCGCTGAAAGGGATGTCGAGTATCACCATTGCAACTCCGTACGAAGCCGAAGGGCTATTGATCGTAAGCAGTGGATATGTCGGTGATCAACAAAGACCCATATATGCGATCAAGCCCGGAGCAGTGGGAGACATTAGTTTGCCCGAGGGAGAGACTAGTTCCCCCTATGTCGCTTGGTCGCAACCGAAGGCAGGGCCGTACAATCCCACAACGCTGGTCCATCATGGCAGATTGTATGTGCTTTACGATCGCGGACTGTTCGCTTGTTACGACGCTGCAACTGGTCGCGAAATTTATTCCCAACAGCGTCTGCCGAACGGCCGAGCCTTCACCACGTCTCCGTGGGCTATCGGTGACAAAATCTTTTGTTTGAACGAAGATGGCGTCACGTATGTGATACACGAAGGTGACGAATTTAGTGTGTCGCATACGAACACGTTGGAAGAAGACGACATGGGGATGGCAACCCCCGCATTGATCTCGGGAAAGCAATTGCTGCGCACCGCAAAACGGCTTTATTGCATTGGAAAACCTTAGGCTGAAAAAGTAGCCGAAGATAATTGCGTCGTCATTTTTGAAATGCAGCCAGTAGTAATTAGACTGGATGCGTGTCTTGGCTGTACAGCAAATCGAAGCGGAGCTGCGCAAGCAGCCCGGTGGGTGCAAACTGTAGCGGAGCTGCGCAAGCAGCCCGGTGACGTGTGGCCCGAGGTAAATCACCGGACGGCTCGCTCCGTACCGCTTGCATTACCGGCTTACACCGTGGCGGTTGTTTTTGAAACGTATGAGTCGCAGCGTGCGGCATTGAAGTTTGTTTGATTCGGTAGTTGCTATGAAACGAAGATATCCTACGAGCGGTGTTACGCTCGTGGAATTGGTGGTTGTACTCGCTATCCTCGGGATCCTTGTCGGCTTGCTCATGCCTGCCGTCCAAGGTGCTCGCGAGTCTTCCCGGCGGATTGCTTGCCAAAGCAACCTTAGGCAATTAGGTCTGGCGGTAAGCAATTTCGAATCGGCTCATAAGGTTTTTCCGGCGTCTGGGTGGACGGTGGTCGGTCCCGGAAATCCGTATGGTACTTACATGAGTTGGCGGACTGTGATCTTGCCCCAAATCGAGCAAAGCAACGTGCGGGTACTCTACGACATCAAGCAGCATTGGTGGCAGGGTAGCAACCTTGCAGTAGCTAGTATTCCGATTGGACTTTATGTTTGCCCCAGCACTCCGGCGCAAACGCCCGTCCTTGAGGCGATATCCAAGCCACCTCGGCCGGCGTTGGGTTTCAATCCACCATTGGCCCGAGTGGATTACGAAGCGATTCAAGGGGTTCAGCCCAACTCGATCGATCCGGCGCTTTACAACGCTTCGAACCGCTTCTCGGTGATGCATCGCAATTCCACGAACAAGTATCGATCCATAAGTGATGGTACAAGCCAAACCGTTATGGTTGTAGAAGCTTGTGCAAGACCAAGCGTATACCGAAGGAGTCGCTTGTATCCCCAATTGCAAAACGACCAAGGGATAGGTTGGGTCGACAGTGAAGGGGCTTTTAGTCTCGACGGCGCGTCATCCGATGGAATGCGTGAGGGATGCACGATCAATGCGGGTTGTAATGTTGCGATGAATGCACGAAATGACAACGAAGTCTATTCCTTTCATGCTGGGGGAAGCCATGGGTTATTCGCCGACGGGCATGTGGGTTTTCTCAGCGAATCGATCGACTTGATGGTCATGGCAGCGTTGTGCACGCGAGCGGCTGCGGATCTTGCACCGTCTAGTGAGCAGTAGCGAAATAGCAGGTTGCTTCTTGGTAATCGAAATGTTAGCCTAGCTCTTGGGTTAAGCTTCGGTGTTTGTAAAAGTTCCATCCCTAGGGATGTTGTGCTCTATCGCAGAAAGCAATTACAGAATGAAAATCAAAATGATGGACCTTCTTCGTCGCCATAGACGCCACGAGATTACTCGTATGCTGATTGCGGGTATGGCCTTTAGTTGCATCGCAGCGGAGTTCGGCATACAAGGGAAGGAATGCTACGGGCAGGCTCAAGCGAACAGTACTTCGAAGGAAAACAAGAAAAGCGAACTGATGAACGACACGAATCCATTTGCAAAACCGAGTTCTTTGCCATTGCAAGCCCCTGATTTCGCAGCCATCAAACCCGAGCATTTTTTGCCGGCTTTCGAAGCGGGCATGAGACAGCAACTCGAACAGATGAATGCGATTGCCGAGCTGAGCGAAAGCCCCACTTTTGCAAATACGCTTGTTCCTATGGAAAAGTCGGGAGAGATCCTCAATCGCGTTTCAGCGGTGTTTTTCAATTTGTCCGGAGCGCATACCAACGAAGCCATTCAAGATATCGAACAAGAGATTGCACCGAAGTTGGCCAAGCATTCTGACGATATCTTCTTGAATAAGAAGCTTTTTGCCCGGGTCAAGCAGCTTTGGGATTCTCGCGCTGCTTTGGGTTTGGACGAAGAGCAAGGGCGATTGCTGAAGGACACCTACGAGGACTTTGTAAGGGCAGGTGCAAAGCTTACGGATGAAGATCAGACCAAAGTTCGAGCGATCAATGAGCGGTTGTCGACTCTGACGACTCAGTTTCAGAACAATTTGCTTGCTGTCACCAAAGAACGGGGTGTGCTCGTCGATGACGTCAAGCTTTTGGATGGAATGAGCGAAGGGGAGATTGCCGCGGCAAAACAAGCAGCCAGTGCACGTGGGGAGAACGGCAAGTATTTGTTGGCGATCACCAACACGACCCGGCAACCTGTTTTGACAAGTTTGAAGAACCGCGAAGTGCGACGGCGCGTTTGGCAAGCGAGCTCGAATCGTGCGCTCGGTGAGAATCAAGGCATCGACAATCAGCCGATTGTTTTGGAGTTAGCCAAACTGCGAGCCGAGCGAGCGAAGCTTTTAGGGTACCGCGATCACGCATCGTTTACCCTTGAGAATCAAATGGCGCAAAATCCCAAGGCAGCCATGAAGATGCTGCAGGATCTTGTTCCTGGCGTGATGCAAAAAGCTAAATCGGAAGCGGCACTTATCAGCGAAGCGATGAAGGAAGACGGGCTTACCGGCCCTCCAGAGCCTTGGGATTGGGAGTATTACGCCGAGCGAGTTCGCGCGAAGAAATATCAAGTCGACGAATCGGCGATCAAGCCGTACTTTGAACTCGAAAGCGTCCTGAAGAACGGGGTGTTTTACACGTATGGAAAGCTCTATGGAGTGGAGTTCAAGGAACGTAATGACTTGCCCGTCTGGCATCCAAGCGTGCGGGTTTTCGATGTGATCGGGAGCGATGGCAAGCAGATCGGGTTGTTTTACGCAGATTATTTTCAGCGAGACAGCAAGCGCGGGGGGGCTTGGATGGACTCGCTGGTCAACCAAGCGAGGTTGCTAAATCAATTACCCGTGGTCATCAATGTCATGAATATCCCAGCGCCGGCTGATTCCGAGCCGGCCTTGATGAGTTTAGATCACGTCATGACCATGTTTCACGAACTCGGACACGGCGTTCACGGACTGTTTTCCGATGTGGAATATCCAAGCCTATCGGGGACCAGTGTTCCTAGGGATTATGTCGAGTTTCCGTCGACGTTTCACGAAGACTGGGCAATCGAGCCAGATATCCTTGCTAACTATGCTCGGCACTACAAGACTGGCGAGGTGCTACCTAAAGAATTGCTCGATAAAGCCATCGCAGCGAACAAATTCAACAAGGGGTTTGATTCCCTTGAGTACCTGTCGGCTGCACTGCTGGATCTAGGATGGCATTCGTTGACACCGGATGAGATCCCGAAGAGTCTTGTCGAGTTCGAGCAGTCCACGTTGTCCAAGTTCGGGGTGGACTACGCTGCGGTTCCTCCACGGTACAAATCCCAATATTTTGCTCACGTGTGGTCGGGCGGTTACTCCGCCGGGTATTACGCTTACTTATGGAGCGAAGTCCTCGCGGCGGATGCTTATGCCCACATGAAGCGGCTCGGGGGGCTAGAAGCCAAGAATGGAGCATTGTTTCGTGAGAAAATCCTCTCTCAGGGGGGATCCCGAGAAGTCATGCAGCAGTACATCGATTATCGTGGAAGTGAGCCTTCGGTGGATGCATTGCTCATTCGTCGCGGGCTAAAGGAATAACCGTTCTTACGGTTGAGCCTTGACACTTTTCCGTGGAGCCGATACGGTATTGGCCCCTGACAATAGGTCGAGCCCAGGGAGCACTGGGTTCGGAAACTGACACATTGGCCTTGAATTTTTTGGCCGTTTCCTAGGCATTGATGCATCATGGCAGTACCAAAGCGTAGACATTCGAACTCCCGAACTGGCAAGCGACGAGCTCACCACCACAAGAAGCCCAAGCAACTGCAAGTTTGCAGCAAGTGCAGCACTGTGGTTCCAACCCACTGCGTGTGCCCCAAGTGTGGTTTCTACATGGGCCGCGTTGTAGTTCAGATGGGCGAAGTCCAAGAGTAGTCCACGAATATTCCAACGTCAGGAACTGACGTCGGTCGCTTAGATGGGTTTGCCTGCTACGCGGTAATTCTGGTATTGCTAAATCGTTTGGTGTGCCGGATCGTTTGTTGTCACGGATCGTTTGCTGTCCCGCCTTGGTGTTAAATCGGCGGGATGTTGCTGCGTGTCACAGGACCGGCGAAGCTAATGCAGGAGAGTTTCTCGAACACGTATGGCGGGTTCGCGCACTGCGTATTTGTCCATGTGAGAGATCGTGACTGAAGGGTCGCCTTTGATTTCTGCAAAGGCATCTTTTGGAGTTGCGAGATTACGAGATAAGTTGTTGGTGAGGAAACGGCGGGCTCGGCAGAATCGTACGTGATCCGGAAGCTTACGTGACACAGAATAAGCGACACAGAATAAGCGGTACGGAATCAGTGACACAGAATAATTGACACGGAAGGGGTGGTCAGCGTGGCAAAGACAGCCTTGCTTTTCCCTGGGCAGGGAGCCCAAACGCTCGGGATGGGATCGAGTTTGATAGCTCGCAGTGAATCTGCACGCGGGCTTTTTACAAGAGCCTCTGAGATCTTGGGTTTCGACCTAGCAGATCTATGTGCAAATGGCCCGGAAGCTGATTTGCATTTGACTCGCAACAGTCAGCCAGCTTTGTTTGTCCATTCTGCGGCAGCATTGACGGACTTTCGCCAACAGCGACCGGAGGTTGCCGATCAAGTCATCGCGGTGGCGGGTCTGAGTTTAGGGGAATACAGCGCATTGTTTGCTGCGGGCTCGATCGATTTCGATTCGGGAGTTCGTTTAGTTGCTGCTCGCGGTGCTGCGATGCAAGAGGCCGCCAGTAAGGTCGGCAGCGGTATGGCGAGTGTTATTGGAGTAGAGCGAGATCAGGTAGAAGCCTTCTGCAACGAAGCAAGGCAACCCGGAGAGATTCTTCAAGTCGCCAATTTGCTCTGTCCGGGAAACATTGCGATTTCCGGCCATTCTGCATCGCTTAGTCGTTGCGAGTCGCTTGTCAGCGAAGCTGGCTTTAAGTTCATCAAGCTTTCGGTAGCGGGTGCATTTCACACCGATATCATGCGGCCTGCTGGCGATGCCTTGCGTGCTGCTTTGCTCGCCACTGAGATTCGAGATTCCAAAGTGCCGTTGGTGGCAAACGTCGATTCGCAGCCTCATCAATTGGCTTCAGAGTTTCGAGAGTTGCTTCCTGAGCAACTCGTCTCCCCCGTCTTGTGGGAAGCTTCGTTGCGGAAATTGATCGAGCTTGGGGTCGAGCAGTTTTATGAGATCGGGACAGGTAGAGTGCTGACTGGAACGCTGAAGCGCACCGATCGCAAGGTCCCTTGCGAAGCATTTGGCGACTAGACTACATTAAGCTACTGGACGGGTCGTTGAGATCGGTTTTGTGTTGGGTGGCTTTTAGTAAGTACCTAACTGCGAAGGTTTTGTAATTCAAGCATCAAAGGGTTAGAGGCAACGATGGCAAACGCATTAGGACTTTCAGCAAACCTACAAGGTCAAGTTGCACTCGTCACGGGGGCTTCCCAAGGGCTTGGGCAAGCCGTCGCATTGCGACTTGGTGAGAACGGGGCAAAGGTACTTTGTGTCGCGCGGAATGCTTCGAAGCTCGAAGAGACCGTTGCTGCGATCAAAGCTGCCGGCGGTGATGCGGTAGCGATTTCTTGCGATGTGACCGATCGGGAATCGGTAGCCAAGTTGTTTGAAACGGTCGAGAACGAATACAAGCGACTAGATATCCTCGTCAACAATGCCGGGATCACTCGCGATACGTTGTTGCCGCGAATGACCGATGCGCAATGGGATGAGATCATAGCTGCGAACCTAACCAGTTGCTTTTTGTGTTGCCGAGCCGCTTCGCTGATCATGATGGGGCAGCGATATGGCCGGATCATCAATATGTCGAGTGTTTCGGGTTTGATCGGGAATCCAGGTCAGACGAATTACTCGGCGACCAAGGCGGGTATGATTGGCTTTACCAGGTCGATGTCTCGTGAGTTGGCCAAGCGTAAGATCACCGTCAATGCCGTAGCGCCGGGGTTCATTGAGAGCGAAATGACCAAGGCTTTAGGGGATGCTGTGGTTGATGAGGTCAAGAAGCGGGTGCCAGCAAACCGTCTTGGGCATCCCGATGACGTAGCGGCTTGCGTATTGTTTCTTGCAAGTCCGGCAGCCAGTTACGTCACTGGTCAGGTTCTCACCGTTGATGGTGGCATGACAGGCTGATTGAGCCTGTAGACCTTAGCCTCTAGCTCGACTAGAATAGAGTTTCGCTCGACTCGGAATGACTTCCGAGTGTAAGGATGGGTGGCAGAGCGGTTTAATGCACCGGTCTTGAAAACCGGAGTAGGGTTTCCCTACCGGGGGTTCGAATCCCTCCCCATCCGCTTTTTCTTTTTGCGCAACCGATGTTTGAGTCGGTTTGTATTCCTCGGCAGCGGAATTTATTTGTCACCGGGCTGCTCGCGCAGCTCCGCTTGTGTTACCGGGCTGCTCGCGCAGCTCCGCTTGCGTTACTGGGCGGTTTGAGGCCGAAATCGAAGCGGTGCGGCGCAAGCCGCCCGGTGTTTGACGTACCCGGTTCAATTCCATCTTAACATCGAACAATTAGCCCCCATGACGTTGTGGTACATGGGTTACATGCGGATTGGGGCGAATTGGCCAAGACGTCACCGGGCCGTTACAAACCTTAGTTATTGTTCAATCGAGTTGGAACAATGTCTGTTGCAATGCGGGGGGCGGCTTTGGTGGATAAAAAACGCCGAGAACGAGCCAAGTGTTATACGGAAAAAACGTACCCATATAAAACCGTGTATCCTTGTCCTCGCTACACAGTTCGCTAAAGAACTTTTTTTTAACGCTTTCGGCGGCCTTTTCATCGGAACCAAGTCGGACAGACTCGTTGAGAAACAGGACGCCCAATTCCCAGTCTTCGCACATCGCGTAGTGCGGTTTATCGCTGTCTTCACAGAGGAACTTGTAGTGAAAGGAATAAGGGATTTTTCTGAGTGGCTTCTGTTGTGGTCCAAAAAGCCTCATCTGCTGAAATAGATTCTGCCACTCTGGTTTCCAATCGCTGTCTGCATCACGAATTTCAAGGTCAATTATTTTGCTAGGGCGAACTATACCAAGTGAGGTTTTATCTATTGAGTAGGCCTCTTCTAGCTGCTTGCGGGTTCGGTGCGGCATCTTATCGATGATCGCCCGACGTTCCTTCCAGCCATCTTTGGTGGATAGTTTCTCTCCGAGAATTTTGATTGATTCAAGAACGGGCCGTCTACTCTCTTTCCGTTGGTCTTTCCCAGCACCCCTCGGTTCGAGTTCAACTTCAATCCACTGGTACTTCTTGAACTGTTGATCGAGTGGGCGGTATCGATAGTCGATTGGATAAAGCCGTACCCACTCCCCAGAATCGGTGATTCCAGCGGTGCAAACCAACTCTTGATACCCTCTTGAAGGAAGTGGATAGGTCATAACGAGAACAAGGATTTTGGTTTTCTCGATGGCGAACATGTGCGCTTATGTCAGGTGCTTAACCTGAAGATGAGAACGAGTTGAGACAACCTTTGCCAAGTGGCTACGATGACAACACTGTGGCTTTGCTTCCATGCAAACGAGAACAGATGGCTTCGATTTTACGATATCGGTAACACTTGCGATTGCAACGGCTTCTGATTCGAGTGTCGTCTGGCGGTAGTCGTCAAATAAACGATCGTAATCGTCCTGCGTTTCAAGCGACCTTCGCTTGTCAGACGAGATGCCAAGCTCCGGAAGGTGAAAGTATGCGATATCTAGAGATTCGCAAAGCCGTTTGAGCGTAGACTTGTGAAAGCCAAACCTTCGAGCGATCGGGTTTCGTCGAACATCAACTAGCTGCTGCACCCCAGAATTGATTAGGCGATTTAAGAACCCATCGACGCTGAGTCCTTCGTATCCAGAAGTGTAGACAGCGGGTGCAGCCACGAATCTCTTTGCGAGTTGTAACCGCTTGCTATTCACCGTGTATTGCGGGTACTTCTCGTAGATCTCATCGAGGAGATTGTCAACGCTTTTTCTAGAATGTTTCGTTGCCAGTGATATAGCATCGTTTTCCAGCTCTCGACCCGGGCTAAGACCAGCTACTTCTCCAATCTCCCAGTGGTTATCATCTGATTCTTTGACGTACCCTTGATCCTGAAGTTTTCCTAACTCTTGGTAAAGTGAAAACGAGAAAGGGCCGTAGTGGTACGGAAGAAAGTCGTAAAACGCTGCGCCTCCTTGAGTCTTGGACTCATGGCGAAGGAGAAACGACCATTTCATTAGCTCAAGTCGATTCACAGGCCGATCAACGGCTTTCAAGAGTGATAAGAGGACTTTTTGTCGAGTTAGCATTGGTTTTCGGTAAGATTGAATTGAATGGGTGCCCCGGGGCCAAATGTATCATAACGGCTTAATCCGTCGAAACCATGACTAGCCGCGTGCGGCGCAATCGAAGCGGTGCGGCGCAAGCCGCCCGGTGTTTGACGTACCCGGTTCAATTCGGCTTTAGCGTCGAACAATTAGCCCCCATGACGTTGTGGTACTTGGGTTACATACGGATTGGGGCGAATTGGCCAAGACGTTACCGGGCTGCTCGCGCAGCTCCGCTTGTGTTACCGGGTCGCTTGCGGCGCAATCGAAGCGGTGCGGCGCAAGCCGCCCGGTGTTTGACGTACACGGTTCAATTCCATCTTAGCGTCGAACAATTAGCCCCATGACGTTGTGGTATTTGGGTTACGTGCAAATTGGGGCGAATTGGCCCCGACGTCACGCGGGTCGCTCGCGCAGCTCCGCTTGCGTCACCCGAGCCGCTTGCGGCGCAATCGAAGCGGTGCGGCGCAAGCCGCCCGGTGTTTGACGTACCCGGATCAATTCCATCTTAGCGTCGAATCAATTAGCCCCCATGACGTTGTGTTGTTTGGGGTACATGCGGATTGGGTCTATTCGACAGCATTCGGCTTAGGCCTTTGCGACCATCCAGCCATCAATCGGCTTGGTGGTAGCACAAGTCGGCCCGCCATCTTTGCCGGTTCCGGGAATTATGGCTTGTATCAATCGCTTTGGTTTCTCCAGAACCGCGTCGATCAACTCCCAAGTGATCCCGTCTAAAGGGATTTTGATGCGACGTTGCCAGAGGCTATCGAATTGCCCTGCTGACTTTCCGATATCGATATAAACAAATCGTCCGCTTGGTGGGCCTTGTGAGATTGGTCCACCAAAGTTAGGCGGACCATCATCACGATTGCCTTTGACTTTGATCGTGCAATCGAGAACCAAGTTACCTACTTTTGATCGTTGGATTGCAATTGTTTTGTAATCGTTCCCTTTGCCTTCCTGGATACCAAAGTCCACGCCTGGTGGTGGGGCAACGAGGATGATCCTTAGCGGTACAGCGATTTCCGTTTTGATTTCGTTTGGCATACTAACTCTTTACCTTCCCATAAAACACCGCCAGCCAAACCGTTGGCTCATCGGGTGTGGTCCATTCAACCCGATGCTTCTGATGCGCCGGGATGTTGATGAAATCGCCCGGTTTAAGCTCTTTGATTTCACCTTCAATCGACAATCGAGCGGCACCTTGTAGTACAACAACCCATTCATGTTCGTCTTGGTCGTACCAAAAGTCTTCTGGCGATGAATGACCGTGCGAGATGATGCGTTCGATGCGCACGTTGGTTGTTTCGAGCAACGTGGTAAAAAGCTCGTCGGGAAGGTTCGAAGGAAGATCGGAGAAGAGGTTGGGCGTCATGATTTGCTGCGAGCCTTTGTGAAGAGGGCTACGCATTTCTCGTAAGGGGCTTTGGTTAGTTTCCCGCCACGCAGACCGTAATACCCAACGTGTTCGGGCCAGTCATGGCTATTTAGCTCTTGCGATTGAATCTCCCACCAAGACCATCGTTCAACACTGGATTTGCGAATCAGGTTGATAGCTTCTTTCAGGCTATCACATGTGTAGAAAACCATCTCGTCAGCACGGCAATCGT
>JBJONT010000201.1:0-11326 GCA_046051705.1 Planctomycetota bacterium
CGGGTATCGAGCGGGCCATCGAGAGCGAGGAATTCGACGTATAGTTTCGAGGATTGGCCTTCGGGTTTTTTGCGTTGTCCTACGAATATTCGGTCTCGATTGGCTTCGGCCGCGATGGGGACTTCGACGCTCTGAGCGTTTGCCGGGTCGGTGGCTGAGATATCGAAGGTTTTGAGGATGCGAGCTGGTCGGGGGATGTTACCGCTGATCGCGTCTAGTTCGGCGTCTGGGGATGGGTTTGCGAGATCCTTGCCGTGAAGAATGATCACGGCTTGGACGGCGGTTTGGTCAGAAGCGGTTCCATAGAGTTTGGTTCGGAACAGATAATCACCGGAGGTTTCCCATTGGTAGGGTGTATGGATTGGTCCAAGCTCGATCGCTTCTTTGCTTGATGAATCGAGTCGACGATAATTGTTTTCGATGAGTTTGGCAGCGACATCGGCGGAAGCTGGTTCGGTGTAGAGGCTGCTGAGGTGACGTTTAGGGATGGGTGGTGGATTTGGAGTGATCGCTCGCTGCAGGATGCTTTCGGCTGCATCGAGGTAGCGTTCCATCAGGACTGGTGGAAGTGAGAGGACATCGCCGATGTTATCGAAACCGTATCCGATATCATCGGAGGGAAAGTCGGCGGTAGGGTCGAAGTCGATACCGATCAGATCGCGGATCGTATTTTTGTATTCGAAGCGATTGAGTCGGCGCATGGTGATGCGTCCGGGGTCGGGTTTTGCGTTTTTGTCGGCATGATCAAAGATAGCTTGGACGTGCTCGATAAACTTTTCCGCATCACTCGTCGATGGTTTTGGCTCATCGCTTGGGGGCATGGATCCGGACTGGATTTGCTTGATAACATTTTTCCAGATTTTGCGATCGCGTATCAGGGAGTCAGAGTCTTTGAATCGCGTGAGGTTCAGCTCGGCTTGCGGGTCCGCTTCGGAGTGGCATTTCGCGCAGTATTTCTCGACGAATGGTTTGCCGAGTTTGTCGTAGTCGGGTCGTTCTTTTGGTTTCGGTGGGTCTTCGGCATACGCGAAGTTACCAAGTGAGTTGGGGGCAACGATCGCGGCGAGAGCGAGAATTGCGATGCTATATCGAGAAATGGGATTTCTATTGGGGAACATATATAGGGAGGGTAGGTGGGGGAGGGGGGGCGGTTCGGCGCACTGGTTTGTGCACTGGAGATAGTTTACCGAAACTGGAGAGTTGGTGGTATTGAATTCCTGGGGTCAGAAAGCCAACTCACCGTGTCATTCTTCATATTTATCGAGTGCTAGGTAGCTTTGAAGCCAATCGCAGGGCGGCTTGTTTGGCACCTCGGATGCACTGAGGAATGCCCACGCCGTCATAGGCATTGCCGGTGATTGCCAGGCCTGGTAACTGCGACTCGAGGGCGCGGATGCGCTGCACTTTTTGAAGATGGCCCACGGCGTATTGTGGCATCGCGCGGTTCCATCGTACTACATGCTTGTACGACGGTTCGGAGTGTGGGCCGAATAACTCCCGGACCTCCTCGCTCGCAATCTTTATCAGTTGCTCGTCGCTGCGTTCAAGCAGATCAGGGCGAAGTGAGCCACCCATGAAGACTCGCATCAAGACGGTGTCTTTGGGACACCGACCGGCATACTTTTCGCTCGAAAGGCTAATCGCAAGGCAGTTACGCTTCTCAATCGATGGTGCGATGGATCCAAAGCAGAGGGCTTCAGGGCGAATCTCATCCTTGCGAACAGCAAGTACCGCGATGGCCGACGAAGCGTATTCGATGGAAGCGAGTTCGGCAGCGAGAGTGGGAGAGACTGTCGCGAGAAGTTGTGCTGTGGCGTAACTAGGCAGTGCCAAGCAGACTTTATCGAAGGTCGATTGATTGACTTGCCATGTCCCGTCGTCGTTGCGCTGAAGGGACTTGATCGGATGATTTAAATGTAGCTGAAGATTAGGGGTAGCTGGATTTTGAAATGGGGCTGCGAGTTCGCTTAGCCACCATCGCATACCTCGCTTCGGTGCAATGAATTGATCATAGCGAGCGCCGGAAGCTTCGCGGGCTGAGCGAGTTTCGCGGTTGGTAGTGTTTTTCTTGGCAAAGGCCGCGCGGATGAGGCTTCCGTGCTCTTTCTCCATCCGAAGGAATTGTGGCATTGCGGCTTGCATGCTGAGCTGATCGGCTTTGGCTGTAAAGATCCCGCCGACGATAGGTTCAACGAGTCGTTCGAAACATTCCCGACCGAGACGACGCACGGCGAAGGCTTCGACGCTCTCGTCTTCGTCTTTTGTTTTCGGTGGAATGATGGATTCGCGAAGTACTCGAAGTTTCCCTAAGGGGCTTAGGATCGGAGTGGCCAGGATGGCTCCCATGCGGGTCGGTTGCATGAGGGAGAAGCCGTTCGGGATGGGGATAAGTTTCCCTTTGCGTACGACTTGGGCGATGCGGAAATCTTTCTGCGGTGTAATGAATTCCGATTCGAGCCCCATTTCGCGGACGAGATTGAGCGCATCTGGTAACAAGGTAGCGAAGTTATCCGCGCCGCATTCGACGAGTAGATCGGTGTTTTCGTGATTGGTGTTCAGGGGTGGCTCGAGGGTGTCGATAACACCACCGATGCGATTCGATGCTTCGAAGAGCTGGATTTCGGTATCTGGGTTGGGATATTCAGACCGCAAGAACCAAGCCGATGCGAGACCACTGATACCTGCTCCGACGACCGCGATACGAACCATGGAGATTTGTTGCCGAGTGCCGGGCTACTTAAGTCCGGCTTATTGAAAGCGGGCTGTTAAGGACCGGGGTGGAGCCCGGGTGGGGAGGGAGTGGTACGACCACGAAGAAGTGTCGCTGGTGGGAGTCGAACCCACACGACCTGTTAAGGGTCCTTGGATTTTAAGTCCAATGCGTCTGCCATTTCGCCACAGCGACCTTGGAATCCCAGAGGATGTTGTTCCTTGGGATCACTAAGTCGTGCCAAAGTGTAGCTTATTTGCTTCGATTCGGGAAATCCAAATTATGGCGAAAGGAAATCAACGTTGGTTTTTCTTGGTGTCGAGATATAATGCACATGCGTTTTGGGAGCCGTTTTCGGCTGATTTACGCTAGCTGAGAGCTTTTGGCTTGGGCTACCTTCCTACCTACAGAATCCGATTCATGATTCGAAATTCAACTTCGGTATGTGCTCTCGTTGTGGGGGGCTGGGTTTTTGGGATTTTGGCAGGTACGCGGTTGCAGGGTCAGGAGCTTGATCCGAAGAAGGTCGATTTCTTCGAGACCAAGATCCGTCCGGTGTTGGTAGAGAAGTGCTATGAGTGCCATAGTGCGAAGACCCCGGCGGGGGAATTGGGTGGAAAACTGCGGCTCGACACATCGGGTGGAATGCTCCGCGGTGGGACGCTTGGGCCTCTCTTGCAAGCAGGCCAAGGGCAGAGCAGTTTATTGATCAAAGTCATCGAGTACACCGAGCCTGGGTTGCAGATGCCGCCTGACGGGAAGTTAACCGATGAGCAGATAGCAGATTTTCGGCGATGGGTAGAAGAAGGAGCGGTAGATCCGAGGAGTGAGAAGGACTCTCCGGAGATGATCGATCCGGCCAAGGACATCGCAACCCAGACTGCGAATCATTGGGCTTATCGGCCTTTAGGGGATGCGCCGGTTATCGAGGGGGTTGAGGGGCTGGGGAATGATTCGGACTTGGTCGATCGGAGCATCGCACAGGAATTGAAGAAGAGCGGGTTAGGGTTTTCGCCTGAAGCAGACCGTCGAACGTTGGTTCGCAGGTTGTACTACGACCTGCTGGGACTTTCGCCGTCCCTGGAAGAGATCGCCCAAGTACAAGCCGACCAGAGAGAAGACTGGTATGTGCGATTGGTAGATCGGTTGTTGGAATCGCCTCATTTTGGAGAGCGGATGGCTAGGCGATGGATGGATGTGGTGCGTTATGCGGACAACAAGGGGTACGTGTTTCAGGAGGATCGGGAGTATCGGCATGCGTATCGATACCGCAATTGGCTGATCCGGGCCTTCAATGAAGACCTGCCTTACGATCAGTTCTTGCGTTACCAGTTGATTGCAGATCGGTTGGATCCGCAGAATGAGCAAGGGCATCTGGATGCGATGGGTATGTTGACTTTGGGTCGACGGTTTTTAAACAATCCACACGACGTTGCGGACGATCGGATCGATGTTGTCACGCGGGGGTTGATGGGAGTGACGGCAGCTTGTGCTCGCTGTCACGATCACAAGTTCGATCCGGTGAGCATGGCTGATTACTATTCGTTGCATGGAGCATTTTTGGGGAGTGAGGAGCCGGGTGGAGATCCATCGCCGATGCGGATGGTGGACAAGGGATCGCAGGGGGGGACTCGGATTTTATTGCGGGGTAATCCTGGAAATCCTGGTGCGGAAGTTGCTCGGCGATTCATGGTCTTTTTGAATCCTCAGTCACCGGTTGAGATGAAGACAGGCAGTGGTCGTCTGGAGATGGCAGAAGCGATCACCGATGGGCGCAATCCATTGACACCTCGGGTATTTGCGAATCGGCTTTGGGGGTGGTTATTTGGGGTGCCGTTGGTCGATACTCCTAGCGATTTTGGGTTGCGATGTGCGGCTCCGGTGCAACAAGTTGTTTTGGATTCACTTGCTAGAGATTTGGTTCAAAGTGGATGGTCGGTCAAGGGTTTGGTGCGTCGGATGGTGTTGACCCGAACGTATCGTCAGCAGAGCGTTCACAGAGAGGATGCATTTGCGATCGATCCGGAGAATCGTTTGTGGTGGCGGGCGCAGCGCAAGCGGATGGATTTCGAGTCGTTAAGGGATTCCTTGTTGTTGGCTACCGGTCAATTGGATCGAGCGATTGGTGGTGAGAGTGTATCGATTCAGACTCCTCCGTTTCCCAAGCGGCGGACTTTGTACGCTTATATCGATCGGCAGAATTTACCGCAGTTGTTTCGGTCGTTTGATTTTGCAAGTCCCGATGCGCACGTTCCGAGTCGTGCGCAGACGACAGTGCCGCAGCAAGGGTTGGTGTTGATGAACAGCGACTTTGTGCAAGCCATGTTGCCTGAGATGGCGCTCAAGGCTTCTGGGATGGGGATTGATGCTGGAGTGGATTATTTATTCAAGCAAGTCTTGGCACGTGAGGGGACGTCGGAAGAGAAGCATATGCTTCGCGAGTTGATTGAAGCGAATGATATGCGATTGCCCGATGTTCCGCAGAATCAATGGACGTATGGGGTGGCTAAGATTGATCCTCAGACGGGGAGCATCGAAGGTTTTCGGCAGTTGCCTCGCTTTCATCAGAATCGATGGCAGGGGATGAAAGACGAGTTGCCTGATCCGGACTTGGACTGGGCTTTGTTGAGCAATCTCGGGGGGCATCCTGGTGGCCGAGCTGATCTGGCGGTGGTGCGTCGTTGGACGGCGATGCAGGCTGGAGAGTTGCGAGTGCGCGGGATGCTCAAGCATGTACCTGAGCAGGGAGATGGGGTTCGCGGGACGGTGAGTGTGCGTGGGGTGCAGAAGGTCGGGCAATGGGAGGTTCGGCATGGTGAGAGCGCCACGAATGTCGATGGAATCACCGTTGCGATTGGAGATACCATCGATTTTGTGGTTGATTGTTTCGGTGATGCGAACAGCGATACTTTTGAGTGGAAAGTTCGCATTGTTTCCTCGGATGAGCAGAAGGTTCGCAGTTCGAGTGAGCGAGGATTTGGAGGGGTGCAACCTGCGGCTTTATCGCCTTGGGAGCAAGCACTTCAGGCGTTGTTGTTGACCAACGAGTTTTGTTTCATTGATTGATAGGTAACCGACGATGCAACCGAGATCACAGGCTGAGAATTCGACTGGCTGGACGCGGCGTGAGCTTTTGCATCGCTGCGGGATGGGGATGGGAGCCATTGCGCTTGGAGGAATGTTCCCCGAGATCATGCAGGGAGGGGAGTCCGCGAATCCTCTGTTACCCAAGTCGCCTCATTTTCCGGTGAAGGCGAAGCATTTGATACATATCTTTGCCAATGGTGGTCCATCGCACATCGACACCTGGGATCCGAAGCCGAAGTTGTTCGAGTATGAGGGGAAAGAGTTGCCCGGCGAGACACCTCGCACGGAGCGAAAGACCGGTAATTTGTATCCATCGACATTCAAGTTCAAGCAGCATGGGGAGTCGGGATTGTGGGCCAGTGAGTTGTTTGAGAAGACGGCCAGCGCGCATGCTGACAAGCTGTGTGTGGTGCGATCGATGCATGCGGATGTTCCCAATCATGAGCCATCGTTGTTGCTCATGAATTGTGGCGAGCCGCGTCAGGTGCGTCCGAGTATGGGGTCTTGGTTAACCTATGGGTTGGGGACTGAGAATCAGAATTTGCCTGCATTTTTGTCGATGTGTCCTGGGGGATATCCGATTCAAGAGTCACAGAATTGGCAATCTGGCTTTTTGCCGGGCATTTACCAAGGGACGTACATTGACACGAATCACGAGAGTGTAGAGAAGTTGGTCGAGTACGTCGTCAATCGCAAGCTTGGGCGAGGCGCGCAGCGGAGGGCTTTGGATTTAGTTCAAAAGCTCAATGCGGAGCATGCGAAGAGTCGTGTGCAGGATCCGATGATCGAGGCTCGCATCCAATCGATGGAGCTAGCTTATCGGATGCAGGAAGAAGCGATGGATGTATTTGATGTGTCGACTGAGCCGAAGCATATTCTCGATATGTATGGACCGGGCGTTCAGGCGCGTCAGATGCTCATCGCAAGGCGGTTGATACAGCGTGGTGTGCGAGTGATTCAACTATGGCATGGTGCCGGTCAGCCTTGGGATAACCACGACAAGATCTTCGAGGGGCATAAGAAGTTAGCAGGCGAGAGCGATCAAGCGATTGCCGCGTTATTAACTGATTTGCAGCAGCACGGATTGTTGGATGAGACGTTGGTGTTGTGGGGTGGAGAGTTCGGTCGGACGCCGACGGTGGAGTTACCTCAAAAGGGAGCCAACGAAGGGACCATCTCTGGTCGCGACCATAATCACTATGGATTCACAGTATGGTTAGCTGGAGGTGGCGTGAAAGGTGGTCAGGCTTATGGGGCCACAGACGAGTTTGGGTTCAAGGCAGTCGAGAATCGGGTACACGTGCACGATTTGCATGCGACGATGATGAAGCTGATGGGTTTTGACCACACCAAGCTCACGTATCACTATGCGGGTCGCGACTATCGGTTGACCGACATTCACGGCCGCGTGATTCAGGATTGGATCGCTTAGAGGAATTTTTTCTTCGCGAACTGTATGGGTCCCATGAGTCGTATAGGTCCCATGAGTCGTATGAGTCCTATGGGTCGTATGAGTCCCATGGGACGCATGGGACGCATGAGCCACGATGCACTCACATGAGTAACGCAGTTGCGTTAGGCAGTCGCGTTTTGTTTGCCTTTGAGTCGGCATGCTTCGATCAGTTCGATCATCTGTTCGACCGTCAAGTTTTCGGCCCGGAGGTTTGGGGCGAGGTTGAGGGATTCGAGAATCTCGTCGACTTGAGGCTTGGTTATGAGATCCTTCATCGTGGTGAAGACTTCGCTGCGCAGGAATTTTCTTCGATGGAAGAACATGGCGCGGAGGCGAGTGTGGAAGAATTCAAGGTCGACGATCCGGGCGCGTTTTTGCGCGTTGGGGATCAGACGAATGATCGCTGAATCGACTTTCGGCTGAGGCCAGAACACCGTGGGGGGCAAGACTCTCAAGATCTCGCAATCGCATTGAGCTTGCATCCACACCGACAGGGCCGAGTAGTCCTTGCAGGAGGGTTTGGCGATGATTCGTTCGCCGAGTTCCTTTTGGATCGTTACGACCATCCGTTCCACGAGCGGAGTTTCGGTAAGTAGGTTGCTCAGGATTGGGGTGGCAACATTGTAGGGAAGATTCGCTACGAGTTTGAACTTGGAACCTTCGATGCGGCGGAGTCCTTCTTTGACGGAATCCAGGACTTCTGGGCGCAGATGATTTTTATTGCGCAGAGCATCGCAGGATAAGAGTCGGACATTTGGGAACGGTTTGAGCTCTTTGGTCGCGAGGGCTTGAAGATCTCGGTCGACTTCGACGGTGACGATAGCACCGGCTTTGGTTGCCATCGTTTTCGTAAGTGAGCCTAATCCGGTTCCGATTTCCAAGACGATGTCTTGAGGGGAGAGTTCAGCTCCATCGATGAGGATTTTGAGCAGATTCAAATCGACCAGAAAGTTTTGGCCGTACTTGGTTTTAGGCTGTAAGCCTGCGCGCTCGAGTGTCTTCGATAGAAACGTCAGTGTTTGGCGTTCGCTCATGTAGCTGGCCTGATTTCAAAAATCGCTTCGACTTCGACTGCCATCCCGTTCGGTAGGGAGTTCGTACCCAGGGCACTGCGGGCACCCACACCGAGATCGCTTCCCAAGAGATCGACGAAGACTTGGCTAAAACCGTTGATCACTAATGGGCTTTGACCGAAGTCGTCGGTGCATCGGACGAGTCCGAGGGTTTTGACGATGCGCACAACTCGGTCAAGGCTACCGAGCTGGCTTTTGAGGGTCGCCAGCATGGCCAGTGCTGTCTGTTTTGCTGCGGCTTGACCACCGGCGACATCCAAGTCGTCACCGACGCGGCCGAGCATCAGCGAGCCGTCATCTTTGAGTGGTCCGTGTCCGGAGACGTAAGCCAAGTTGCCTACGATCACGACAGGCTTGTAGAGCCCGACGGGCTTGGGGGCGGGTGGCAAGCTCCATCCGAGGGAGGCTAATTTCTTTTCAGCAGATTCCATAACGACCTAAACAACCTGGAATTTCACAGTGGAAGAACGCGTTGGTAAACAATGAGTCATCGATTGACCGATTCGGTGGTATCGGCACAGGGCTCGGATTTGCCTTTAGGTTTTTACCTAGCGAGGCTGCTCGGAGGCTGTATTTCGGATACTTCAGAGCCATAAGCATACTCTCTGGAGGGTAGATTTCCCAGCCGCAAAGTTTAGCCGCCAGGGTTAGTTGTGCGAAGAGTTGAGGGCTTTAGGGGGATGCTTACAACTTCGTAGTTGGTGATTAGCCGCATTGGCGCTAGCCAGCGGTTTTTGTCCGTGTTGATCACGCACCGGGCCGCTTGCGCGGCACCGCTTCCATTGGAAGCGGAATTGGCGCGAGCCATCCGGTGGACCATGCGATGCAGACACCGGGCCGGTTGCGCGGCACCGCTTCCATTGAAAGCGGAATTGGCGCGAGCCATCCGGTGGAGCATGCGATGCAGACACCGGGCCGCTTGCGCGGCACCGCTTCCATTGAAAGCGGAATTGGCGCGAGCCATCCGGTGGACCATGCGATGCAGACACCGGGCCGCGATCGCGGCACCGATTTGATTCGACGGTATTGGGCTTCAGGGCGCGTGCCTTGGTGGCAACCCGGCGGCGACGCGTTCACGGTTGAGCCAATCGAGGGCAGGGGGGTAGGTAGCGAGGAACTTGATGAGTTGGGTGGCGGAGATTTCGAGGGACTCGGAAGCGGCTTTAAGGTCTCCGAGGTGTAGGCGGATGGTCCCGATGGTTTCTGCGAGTAGGGCGGGGTAGTCGGGGTTGGTTGTTGCGATTCGAATTTTTCCTTGTCGTGTGTAGTTTTCCCGTAGGCCTGAGCGGAAGTTTGGCACGTTGATTTCAACGGCGAGTTCGCAGCGGAGTCGATGCATTGCGACATCTCGGTTCTTGGCTTGGGAGCGTTCTTCGCTGGCTGAAGCTCGGATGCCGGAGGGTAGGTGTTCGATTCGAGCCGCGGTTTCGACTTTGTTTCGGTGTTGGCCCCCAGGGCCGCTTGCTCTCCCAAATGTCCAGCGGCAATCTTGTTCAAGTCGATCGATTGGCCATTGAGAAGGATGCTGGTTTTCCATATCTTCAGTACCCCTTTGTCAGCCTGTCTGTACCTATCATGGCGGCTGTGCCTACCAAGGTGATGATTTAAACTATCGTTAACTCAGCCCCAACCGCAACCCCTCGGAATCCCAGTTATGCCGCGAACGATTGCCATCGGAGACATTCACGGTTGCCTTGTTCCCTTTGATGCGATTTTGGAGGCGATCAGTCCGGGGGCTGGCGATACGGTGGTGACGGTCGGAGATTACATCGATCGCGGGCCGGATTCGAAGGGGGTAATTGAGCGACTGCTTGAGTTGCGTCGTCGGACGCAGTTGGTCCCGTTGATGGGCAACCATGAGGAGATGATGTTGGCGGTGTTAAACCGTACTCGGGAGCCTTTTGGTTGGATCAATCACGGTGGGCACCAGACGATGGAGAGTTACGGATTTAGTGGGGACTTGTCGGTCATTCCTGAGAGTCATCGGGAATTCCTATCGAATTTACTCCCTTATTATGAAACCGACAGTCATTTTGTCGTTCATGCAAATTACGACCCTCAGATGCGGTTGGAGAATCAATCGATAGAGTTTTTGAGGTGGACGAAGCTTACTGAGCGGATGCCTCGTCCGCATTTTTCGGGCAAGCACGCGATTATGGGGCACACTCACAACCGCAATGGGGACATTGTTCGGGCCCCGCATTTGACTTGTATCGACACACACTGTTACGGAGGCAAGTGGCTTACGGCGCTCGATTGGTCGTGTGGGAAGGTATGGCAAGCGAGTCTTGACGGGAGTTTCCGCGAATTTGACCTAGAGCCGTTACCCGATGCGGAGGGCGCCCCGGGTTCGCCGGCTTGATGCTGGTAGCACTCAGGAAGGGAGTATTTCTTGGCTTCGGCACATTTCTGTCCATGACAATTTTGCGGTGGATGCGTAGAATCGCGGATCAAGGCACTGCAGACCTGCAGCGCTGGTGCACCCCTAGGGTGCGACACGATCTCTTGCAAAAGCCGGCGGGAAAAGTCTTGCCGGTAAGGAAAATAGTATGTCTTCGCAAAACCCGACCCCGGAAGAAAATCCGTCTGTAGCTTCAGCGGAGGTCTCAGGGGGCAGCTCGATCGAGAGCCAATCACCTGTTGAATCGGAGTCTCAAGTCCCTAGTCCAGAGGTTCGCAAGCGAGTCGAGAAGAAGGTAGAGCCGAAGAAACGCGAGAAGCCATCTCAGAGCAAAGCATCACGTGCTGCGAAACCCAAGCAGGTTGTTCGGGACGAGAAATCGGAGCATCGGATCAATAAGGTGCTTGCCGCAGCAGGGCTTGGATCGCGCCGCCAGGTCGACGAGTTGATCGAGCAGGGGCGAGTGGAGATCGATGGGAAGGTGATCACGCAGGTAGGGACGAAGGTAGATCCAGCGTCTGCGCGTATCACGGTCGATGGTGAATTACTGAAGAAGCATCGTCCGGTTTATTATGCGCTCAACAAGCCGGAGGGGGTGTTGT
>JBJONT010000202.1:0-16354 GCA_046051705.1 Planctomycetota bacterium
GGCCGGAGCCCCGCCCCACGATAGGAGTCCCGCCCCACGATAGGAGTCCCGCCCCACGATAGGAGCCCCGCACTACGATGGGAGTCCCCCCCCACGATGGGAGCCCCGCGCCCCGGTTTAACATAAAAGAAAAAAGAGCTGAGGAGTAACTCCCCAGCTCTTCGTAATTTTTTGTTGTTATCAACGCGAAGTACCACAAAGATATTTCGGCTGATGTTTTGGCTGTTGCCTTCTCAGGCGAATCGCCTTAGCCAACCGTCTTGATCGTCTTGACCAAGCGCGAGAGGATCTTGTACGGATCGGCTTGCGAGTTCGGACGACGATCTTCCAAGTATCCTTTGTAGCCGCTGTTGACGAAGCTGTGAGGAATACGGATCGAAGCGCCGCGGTCAGCAACACCGTAGCTGAACTTGTCGATCGATTGTGTTTCGTGCAGACCAGTCAAACGCAAGTGGTTGTCTGGGCCGTAAGCAGCGATGTGTTCGTCGCGATACTTCTCGAAAGCTGCCATGAGCTTCTCAAAGTACTCTTTGCCACCTTCGCTGCGAAGCTTCTCGTAGGAGAAGTTCGTGTGCATGCCCGAACCGTTCCAGTCACCGCGAATCGGCTTGCAATGGAACTCGATGTCCAGACCGTACTTTTCGGCCAAGCGGACCAAGAGGTAGCGAGCGACCCACATGTCGTCTCCAGCCTTCTTCGAGCCCTTGGAGAAAATTTGGTATTCCCACTGACCCTTGGCAACTTCGGCATTGATACCTTCGAGGTTGATGCCTGCATCCAAAGTGATGTCGATGTGTTCTTCGACAACTTGGCGTGCGATGTCGCCGACGTTCTTGTAGCCAGCGCTGGTGTAGTAAGGGCCTTGTGGGGCTGGGTAGCCGTCGGCAGGGAAACCGAGTGGGCGACCATTCTCAAAGAAGAAGTATTCTTGTTCGAAACCGATCCAAAGATCGTCCATGTCTTCCACTTGAGAGCGGAAGTTCGATGGGTGTGGCTCACCGTTCGGGAGCAAAACTTCGCACAAGACGAGGAAAGCGTTTTTGCGAGTGCTATCTGGGTAGAGCGCAACAGGCTTGAGCAAGCAGTCGGAGCTTCGCCCCTCAGCTTGTTGTGTCGAGCTACCGTCGAATCCCCACATCGGGAGATCTGCGACGCTCGTCGGTGCCTTGTCGACCACCTTGGTCTTGCTGCGCATATTGGGCTCGGGTAGATACCCATCCAACCAAATGTACTCGAGCTTGAATTTGTTATCCGAAGACATTTAGCGTACTCTTCCTTCCAAAAAACAGACATCGAAACATTCGCAAGTGCATAGCTTCCTATGAGCCCCGGAAGTCAAAGGTTGCAGACCACGCTGCACAACCTTTGTCGCTTAACATCACGATCCTTCACCCGCGAACCTGGTGTTATCGACCCTCTACCCGGCAATCGAAAACGATAGATTCTGGATGCACTCCGCCTATTTGCTCACACCATTCCCCCAGAACTCGACTTCGTAATCCGCGAGCCGCATAAGCCCTTGCGGGAGGCGTTTCCGAAGAATCTGAGGTTGAGGCACCACAAAAGTGAACGCAATTGTTAAGCTGATATACCTCTGCTGACCCCATACTGTAGCGTCAGGAAGACCTTGATCAAGCGACCCGCAAAGTTTCTTTAATCATAATACCGCAAGGAATCACTGAGACTTATGCATGCGATGCCAATTCTTTTGGGAGTGCTTGCGGCCATGGCGGTCGCTTACCGCTTTTACAGCGCCTTTTTGGCGGCGAGTGTGGCGGTGGTCGATCCAAGCCGCGTTACCCCCGCCCACGAGTTTAATGACGGACAAAATTACCATCCGACCAATCGTTGGATTCTCTTCGGCCATCATTTCGCCGCGATCTCCGGAGCCGGGCCTCTGATCGGGCCGGTTTTGGCGGTCCAATTCGGTTACATGCCGGGCCTGATTTGGCTCATCATCGGGGTCTGCTTGGCCGGAGCCGTCCAAGATTTCTTGGTCCTCGCGGCAAGCGTGCGACATCGTGGCCAGTCTTTGGCTCAAATTATCCACGCCTTGTTCGGGAAAAAGATCGGGATTTTGGCGTCGATCGCGATTTTGTTCATCGTGATCATCGCCTTGTCGGGACTCGGTGTTGTGGTGGTCAAAGCCCTCGGCGGTGAAAGCGTCGCGCTGATGCCGGGTAGCAAAATTGCCTTTGCAACCCCGACGGAACCCAAAACACAAACCGCCAGCACGGCTACTTACGAAGTCCCCCGAGGATCTCGAATCACGTATCCAAACGGAACGGAAATGGTTCGAAGCGAGCCTTTTGTGATCGAAGTCCCGGCGAAAAACGATGCGGTTGCAAAGGATGCAGTTGCTGCAATCAGCGGTATCGACATCGAGCCGAAGTCTTTCGAGAAGGTGCGCGGAAGCTCCTGGGGAACCTTTACGATCGCTTGTACGATCCCGATCGCGCTCTTCGTTGGTTGGTATATGTATCGGTTGCGCAAGGGACATGTTGTCGAAGCGTCGTTGATCGGGGCGTTTGCTGTTTTACTGGCAACCGTCGCGGGAGCTTGGATCCCCGGATCACCCATCGAGCCTTATTTCTTGTTCTCTCGCGATGGCATCATCGCTGCGATCTGCTTGTACGGGTTCATCGCTTCGGTCTTGCCTGTTTGGTTATTGCTGTGCCCCCGGGATTATCTTTCGTCCTTTTTGAAGATCGGGACGATCGGGCTGTTGATGTTAGGGGTGATTGTTGCAAATCCGAAACTCGAAGCTCCTGCGATCAATCCATTTTTCGCAAACGGCGGTGGCCCGAATATGTCGGGAGCGATTTTCCCATTCGTGTTCATATGCATCATGTGTGGAGCGGTCTCTGGGTTTCATGCTTTGGTCTCTTCTGGGACCACTCCGAAAATGGTGAGCAATGAACGTGATCTGCGCATGATCGGATACGGCTCGATGCTGATGGAAGGCCTTGTGGCGGTATGCGCATTAATCGCTGCGGCAGCTTTGCCCCAAGGGGACTACTGGGCTATCAACATCGATATGTCGAAAGCCCATCAGTATGCGGAAACACTCACCAAAATGCATGCGGATATCGATCATCTCGATCAGATAGAAACGCAAGTAGGAGGTGAGACGCTACGTGGCCGTACCGGTGGAGCGGTAACCTTGGCTGTCGGTATGGCGCAGATCATGACACAAGCGATTTCGAAGTTCTCATCGGCAGACGTCATCGATGGGCTTGTGAAGTACTGGTTTCACTTCGCGATCATGTTCGAAGCGTTATTCATTCTCACGACCATCGATACAGGGACTCGCATCGCAAGATTCTTGTTGCAGGAATTGCTTGGCCAAGTCTCACCGAAGTTTCAACGGATGGATTGGTGGCCCGGAGTGTGGATTTCGACCGCCATCGTAACGCTCGGTTGGGGCAGTTTGATCTGGTCGGGCTCGATCCAAACGATTTGGCCAATGTTCGGAATCGCAAATCAATTGCTCGCTGCTATCGCGCTGTGCGCCGTAACCACATGGCTCTTCCGCGAAGGTCGCGGCCGGTTCGCTTGGGTCACCATCGTGCCGATGCTCTTCGTGACCACCACGACCTTTACTGCCGCAGCGGAGTTGGTTCAAGGTTCCTTTTGGCCCGATTTAGTCACGGGACTCAAAGCTGGAAATCTCTCGCAATCCCTTCGTGGTGGACTCAGCGGGGGAGCGATCGTCTTGTTGGTTATCAGCTATACGATCATCTTGGCTAACGCAATTGCAATCTGGGTTCGGCCCGTGCGACCTGAGCTACCTTCTTGAGACTTCTTGGGAATAATTCCCCGGTCGTCCGAAGGCCGTGTATCCTATTTCCGAGTGTATATCACGCTGGTATGTGAGTTTACTTTCGATCATTTCTACTTTTGATATTTCGATTATGCGAACCATGCGACAATCCCAACGCCTTCTTGCTCGTCGACTCTGCAAAGTCCTTTTGGTCAGCAATTGCATTGGGGGTGCCGTCGGGGCAAGCCCTTGGATCGATCAAGCGATCGGTCAAAGCGATACCGCTCCTCGCACTGCTGAAAGTACGACTACAGAAAACAAGCCAGCAGAAAACAAAACTCCGGATTACAACACCCTCGATGCTGAGATTGTGGCCAAGATCAAAGAAGAGGGGATGGATCGTTCGAAGGTGATGGAGACGATCAGTTTCATGACGGATGTCTATGGGCCTCGATTGACCGGAGCGCCTGAAACGAGAGTCGCTGGCGAGTGGGTTCAGAAGCGGATGGAAGAATGGGGACTTTCCAACGCACACCTCGAACCTTGGGGGCCCTTCGGTCGCGGTTGGTCATTGCAAAACTATCGAGCAAACGTCACCGCCCCAAATTTCTTCTCGTTGATCGCTTATCCAAAAGCTTGGACCCCCAGCACGCCGACGACCGTCAAAGGCGAACCGATCTATCTCGATGCCAATACACCAGAGGAACTTGAAAAGTACCGTGGTAAGCTTGGTCGCGCAATCGTCTTGATCAGCCCACCTCGGGAGATCAAGCCTTGGTTTGAAGCACCGGGCGCAAGGCAGACCGATGCAGAGTTGTTGACTTTAGCCAACGCAGATGTCGGTGGCACACGCCGCCGTCGTCCACCCGGAGCCGAGCCGAATCAACCACCTGCGAATTCCCCTAACGCCAGCGCTCCGAATGCCAGTTCCCCGAATACGAATTCCCCTAATACCAGCGCACCGAATACCAGCGCACCGAATGCAGGTGGCCAACCTCCGGCGCGCGGGAACGAGAACCGTGGAGGTGCAAGCAATCTGACTACGGATAAGTGGCAGTTGGCTTATGACGAAGGAGCGGCAGTTGTGCTTGAAGCGGGTCGCGGAGACGGTGGTACCGTGTTTGTCGCTTCTGCAACCATGCCGCGCCGAGCGGATGCAGGACGGGACTTGCGCAGTCCTGGCGAAGGTGGACCGATGTCGCGTGGTCCAAGACCTTGGACTGTCGAATCGCCAGCGATTCTTCCTCAAATGGTGGTCGCTGCTGAGCATTACAATCGACTGGTTCGGATGATTCAAAAGGGAGTGAAACCCCAATTGGAGATCGACATTGAATCGACTTATCACGATGGTGATACCAATAGCTTCAACATCATCGCCGAGATTCCGGGGAGTGATTTGAAGGATGAGATTGTGATGATCGGAGCCCACTTTGATTCCTGGCATTCGGGTACTGGAGCGACCGATAATGCGATAGGTTGCGGCGTGGTGATGGAAGCGATGCGGATTCTTAAAGCGATTGGCGTTACACCGCGTCGAACGATCCGAGTTGCCCTTTGGACGGGGGAAGAGCAAGGGTTGCTCGGTTCACGAGCTTATGTGACCGAACACTTCGGTTCCTTGCAGACCACTCCTCGCGAACGGGGGGCGGATGGAGAAGAGCGACGAGCAAGTTCTGTGCTTGAGGTGACTCCAGAGCATGAGAAGTTCTCTACTTATTTCAATCTCGACAATGGGGCAGGAAAGATCCGAGGGATCTACCTTCAAGGGAACGAAGCTGCACGCGGGATCTTCCGCAGTTGGTTAGCACCGTTCGCCGATTATGGGGCTTCTACTGTCACGGCTGCAAATACCGGTGGAACCGACCACCAGTCGTTCACCGGAGTCGGCTTGCCCGGCTTTCAGTTCATCCAAGATCCGATTGAATACGATACACGCACTCACCATTCGAGCATGGATGTGTTCGAACGGTTGATCGAAGATGATACGAAGCAAGCGTCGATCATCATGGCTACGTTTGCTTACCAAGCCGCGATGCGGGACGAGAAGATCCCACGTCGAGCGTTGGAAGGCAATCCGACCATTCGCATGAAGGGCGAATCAGAAAAGCCCCAAGAGTAGCCCCCCCAAGAGTAGCCCCCCAGGAGTAGCCGAAGGGGTAGCCGCAGGGGTGACGGTGTGTGGCCGGGGTGAGAGGTTCGTAGGTTACGTGGTACCTTGCAGCGTCAGGACGATGGTTCTCGGCGTGGCGGCTTCGCGGTGTTCGCACAAGTAGATGCCTTGCCAAGTCCCGAGGGCAAGGCTTCCGTTGCTGATCGGGATCAGCACGCTTGCGCCAAGCATGGAGCTTTTGATATGCGCCGGCATGTCATCGGGGCCTTCGATGGTGTGCACGAACGGCATGTCTTCAGGAACTACGATGTTCATCGCTGTTTCGAAGTCGGTTCGTACATCGGGATCGGCGTTTTCGTTGATGGTTAAGCTGGCCGAGGTGTGTTGGAGAAATAGCTGTAACCACCCGATCCGAACGCTGGCGATCTCGGGGATTGCGCGTTCGATTTGCTCGGTGATCAAGTGAAATCCTCGCTTGTAAGGCCCGAGCCGAATAGTTTTTTGTTCCCAAATCATGGTAATTATGCACCTTTCGTGGTTGCTACCCGTCGATCCGCAGGCTTCCCGACGCGGTTCTCGGGGGTTAGGTTCTTGACGGTCTGCACTAGACTGAGATACTTCTAGCTCAAATTTTCTTGGATAGAAACCGTCTACGACCTGATCTATCATCCCCGAAGAACCCATTTCACAGAAGGTGAGCTTGAGCATGCGACGCGCAAAAATCAGCATCATTGGAGCCGGAAACGTTGGAGCGACTTGTGCCCATTGGTGTGCGGCAGCCGAACTCGGTGATGTTGTCCTCCTGGACGTCCCACAGACCGAAAATATGCCGCGAGGTAAAGCCCTCGACTTGATGCAAGCTTCTCCGATCATGGGCTACGATAGCACCGTTACCGGAACGAACGACTACAAAGATACCGCCAACAGCGACGTGGTCGTGATCACCGCAGGTATTGCTCGCAAGCCCGGGATGAGCCGCGATGACCTGCTCAGCACCAATGCAAAGATCGTCACGAGCGTAGCTGAGCAAGTCAAGACATCGAGCCCAAATGCAGTGGTGATCGTCGTCAGCAACCCGCTTGATGCTATGGTCCAGCGAGCATTCCAAGTTCTTGGGTTCCCATCGCACCGAGTTATCGGCCAAGCAGGGGTGCTCGATACCGCTCGTTACCGAACTTTCATCGCTATGGAACTCGGCGTCAGCGTCGAAGACGTTTCGGCGATGCTCATGGGTGGACACGGCGATACGATGGTTCCAATCGCTAGCTGCACAAGTGTCGGTGGTATCCCTGTTTCGCAGTTGATCCCAGATGCACGCATGGCTGAAATCGTCCAACGTACCCGCGACGGTGGAGCCGAGATCGTTTCGCTTCTGAAGACCGGATCAGCTTACTATGCACCGGCTGCTGCAACCGCTCAAATGGTCGAAGCAGTGGTTCGCGACAAGAAGCGATTGATTCCAGTCGCTGCTCTTTGCAACAAGGAGTACGGCGTTGGCGGTTACTACGTTGGCGTTCCAGTCGTTCTCGGTTCGGGCGGTGTTGAGAAGATCGTTGAGCTCTCGCTGACCGATTCGGAAAAAGCCGCATTCCAAAAGAGTGTGGATGCGGTGAAGTCCTTGGTCGCTTCGATGGAAACCCTCTTGAAGGGCTAGTCCTTCAAGAGCGAATCGCCCAACGCAAGTTATTTGTTGCGGATGCAGTACAGACTCGTCCGCGTTCGAACGATCAAGTCGTTGCCGACGATGGCTGGAGAGGCCAAGCATCCTGAGTCGAGCGAGTTCTCGGCCAAGACGTTCCCGTCGGCATCGACCACATGCGAACGACCTTGTTCGTCAAAGCAGTAGAAACGGTTTGCGGCAACGACGGGAGAGCTGCTGAAGTCACCTCCGAGTCTCTTTTGCCAAACGATCTCACCCGTGGTGGTGTCCATTGCAGTCAGGACTCCGCGATCTTCGAGCGAGCAGATCCTACCGCCGAGGAAAACCGGCGATGGTTTGCACCCAATCGCCCGTGTGGCTTGCCACACCACATTCGAATCAGTTACGTCACCTTCTCCGTCCGGGCGAATCGACAGCAGTTTGGCCTTGCTAAAGCCCGAACTGATGAACAGATGTTTTCCATCGAAGAGAGGGCGAATGGCGCTCGAATGCTCTTCGTATCGCACCTTCCATAATTCGCGACCCGTCTGCGGATCATAAGCGATCACGGCTTTGGCTGCTGGGCTGATCACTTGGATCTTACCACCGACTTCAATAACGTGAGGGGTGCTGTAAGCTTTCTTCCAATCGCCATCGTCTGTCCCGTATTGAATATCGCGATCTTGCTTCCAGACCGTTTGACCGGTTCGTTTGTCGAGTGCCACGAGATATTGATAGTCAAACCCGTCCATCGCGAAGATCAACAGATTGCCGCAGAGAATCGGACTTGCTCCTGCTCCACGATAGTGGTTGCAAGGTAAGTCGCGGCGTTCCCATAGGGTGCTACCATCTTTTGGATTCAGTGCGGCGGTGCCGTAAGCTCCAAAGGTGACGTAAACATGTTCCGCATCGCATACCGGGGTTGGAGATCCATACGAATTGAATTCGTGATAGTCTTTTTGCGTAGCAGCATTCGTGAATACTGGGCGGTCGATGAGAACTTTTCCGGTGTTGCGATCGATCGCCATGACCGACATCGTCAAACCATCTTGTGAAGCATTCGTCAGCCAAATGCGATCACCCCAGACGACCGGAGAAGACCACGCTTTACCGAGGATACTTACTTTCCATTGAACGTTCTTCTCTTCGCTCCATTGGATCGGAGGGTCGCATCCTTGTGCTGCTTGGCCATCTCCCAAAGGCCCTCGGTATTGTGGCCAGAATCCAACTCCCGCTTCTCGGACTTCTTCGTCGCTCCAAGCCCAACTGTGTGGTTTTCCATTGATTCCCAATTCGGCGGGATTGCGATTTGCGAGTGTTGCAGCGGCTGGTGGTTGCTGGGCATGAATAGTTGTATCGTGTAGCCCTAAAATCTGTGACCCGATCGCTAAGGATCCGAGTACGACTGATTTCAATGCCAGCGATCTTAATGCTTGTAAGCGGTTCGGTAGAGTCGACATGGGGGAGGATTTTCAAGCTAGTGGAACGGTATTGCGGTACCTTGCGGAGGGTAGCCGTTGGATCATTCACGGCTACGCATTATACCTAAAGAAATTCGTGATGGGCTTTGGTTTTACGCAGCACTTCGGCGGCGAGAGAGGAAGAACCTGAAAGCGGGAATCAAGCCGATGAGGGTCACGCACCGCGCGGGCCAGTCCCCCCAGTAGCTCCAAAGTCCTTCGCGTCCATCAGGGATCGGCTCGGCGAGAATCGAGCCACCTTCAAGCTTCGGTAGTTGTTTGACGACACGGCCGTCGCCGTCGATCCAAGCGGAGATTCCTGTGTTGGAAGCGACGAGGACTGGGATTCGGTTTTCCACTGCGGTGACGATTGCGCTATTGAGGTGATGATTGAGAATGCTTGAACCTCGAAACCACCCATCGTTCGAGATATTGATCATCACGTCGGGGGCTTCGCGACGCTCTTTGAGTTCTTTAAGTTGTCGCTGCATCAAGTGCGGTACGACATCTTCGAAGCAGACGTTGGTGGTAATGCGACGACCAGAAGGTAGCTTCCATGATTTCGCTGTGCGACCTGAGCTCAGTGTCCCTAAACCGATTCGCTGCATCACCGACGGGAACCATGAGAGGACCGGGATGTATTCCCCAAACATCACCAAGTGCTGCTTCGCATAGAAATCCAGCTTGCTATCGAAGTCATCCGACGGATTATCGTCTTTTGGAATCCACAACGCCGCGTTGTAGCGATTGAGTTTTCCATCGATGATCTCGAAGACGTCGGTACCGACGAGCAAGTTCGGTACATTACCTTGCGAGTCTCGTTTGAGTCGTTGCATCTTTGCGGCATGAGCAAGTTGCAGATTGTTATACGAGACAGCGAGTTGAGAGCGTTGAAGCATTAATTCAGGAGGAGCTATCGGGCCTTGATCCCAAAACATTGTCGGCGCGCCCATGGCGAAGACACTCTCAGGCCAGACCATCACATCGATCGCTTTATCGCGAGTTTCCTCGAAGGCTTGTTTCGTCACCTCATGGTAAGCACGCGACCCTTCCTCCATCAGTTCTTCAGTCGATTCAAACATCGTTGGCATGTTGGCTTGGATTAAGACGAACCGGCCCAACGGTTTGATCGGAGCAATTTCGTCGAGAAGTCTTTGTCGCGACATCCAACTTACTGCCGTCATTAGCACCCAAAGCATCACGCACGTTCTCGGTAGTCCATGCAGGACAAGTTGCAGCCAGTTGCGAGATTCGACTTCAGGCTTTTCGTCTTTTGACTTGCGCGAAACAATGATCGATTCAACGACCCATCCGCACGTGAGCATCATCAAGAAGCCCACACCATAGCCGCCAAAGACACTCGCTACTTGCATCACGGCGGGCCAAGGTGTTTGCGAGTGAACTAGCGCACAAGCTGCAAAACCGGTGATGATGTAAGATCGCAAAAGCTCGGTGGTAGTCCAAGCGATTGCGCAAGCCCACGGCAAGCGGAATTTGGTTCGATGATGTAGACTGCTGCCGATCGCAAGTGCTATCGGAAAATAGACAGCTAGATACAACGCCAAGGCAATCCAGCCGAATGTTAACGGCCAGAACGCCAGACGGATTCCTTGGAGCAAAGCCAACCACATCAGCGATGAGCAGGTCCAAGCGGAAAGCCATTGCCGTTTACCAACGTTGGGTGTTGAGTGAACCAGAAGGGCGAACAGCAAACAGCTGATCCAAGCGAACCAAGGAGCTTGGACGGGTGGTTGGCCTAGGTAATAGGCGATGCATAGCGCCAAGCAAAGGTTGCGCGTAGAGAGGAACCGTTGAGGTAATAGGAAGCCTTGACGCGAATTGGCGCCTTGGCCTGGATCGCAGTCTTTTTCTTCTGCCATAAACAATCCGTTACCCGTGCGTGATCCCACCTCTATTCCACAGAAGTCGTGTCACATTTCCAACCGCAAGGGCTGGAGTGAACCGATTGGCGAGGTGGTGCCAATCTCTCGGTGCCGATATCTCGGTGCCAATCTCTGGGCTGGTGATTTATCCAGAAGATTCAGAGGTGGGATTATCCGGCCCAAGCTACATGGACGCAATACCGACTAATCGCATCTTAGAGCCGCCCGCTTGGCGAAGAAATTTCGTCGAGATCTTTTTATTTTACTGTCAGGAGTTCAAGACTGTCAGGAGTTCAATATGGTCAGGAGTCCGAACAAACGTAGAAAGCATTCAACCTGGGAATAAAACAACATCGCGGTGGGCAAAGCCAGCTGAAAGTCCTCTCCCTCTTCCAGTCGGCCCCGTTCCACCGCGATGTTCAAGTCGATTCGTCGGGCAATGGGTCTCTGCGTGGTCGCACCCAGGCGTTTGCCTAACGAACAATTACAAAAGCACGCTTCGTGCCAGATCTATATGCGACGATAAAAAATCGCTCGCAAAAGGATTGTTAAGCCTTGGGGCTTTTGCGTTGGCCTGACCTCATTTGGCGTGAATTCTTCCCAACGACCCCCTTTAGGGTTGGTTGATTAGAAACGAGGACGTTCAAACCACGCCGGAATTTTTTAGAGGTTTTTCAAAACGCAGTCCAAGAACGATGGGGAATCGAACCTTGAAGTCCCCGATAGGCCGATGGTGTGCTAGCTTTTTAAGCAGCCTTGTTGGGGAGAGGATTAAATTTTGAGCGACTCGCATAAAGAGTTTGGAGCCAATTCTCTGAACCCATCTTGTAGTGCTGGCAGAGGCTCGACATACTGATGCCCCGTTCTAAGCAGACACCTGATGTTCCCCGTTTGAATTCATGTGATGGGCTTGAGGAGGGGAATAGGAATGGTCGAGAGATCGAACGACGAGCGTAGCAACTTCGGCTTAGTAGTTATGTTTTAGGTGTTGAGTTAACTGTGCGTTGGGGTTGTGGATGCGGAAGTCTTGGTGCGAACGATTATCGGTGCTTGAATTCTCCACCTTGCGTTGGAGTTTCGAGGACGATTGCATCCGTTACCGCGAGCATGGCTATAGCGCGATCGGGGTGTGGCGAGCGAAGTTATCGGACTTTGGTGAATCCAAGGGTCGGGAGTTGCTCGATGAGCTTGGGATGAGTGTCTCGTCACTTCATTGGGCAGGTGGTTTCACCGGCAATGATGGGCGAACATTTCGCGAATCGCTGCACGACGCGTTGGATGCGATCGAAGTGGCTTCGGAATTGAAAGCTGACTGTTTGACGGTATTGGCCGGCTCGCGCTCGGGGCATACGAAGACCCATGCGAAACGTCTGTTTATCGGGGCTCTTCGCGAATTAGCGGAATGCGCTAAAGCCCTCGGAGTGCAGTTGGCAATCGAGCCGATGCATTCCGGTTGCGCTCAAGACTTTACTTTTTTGACGAGCATTCCTGAGACGCTTGAGATTCTCAGTTCCATTGGGCAGGACAACTTAGGGATCGTTTTTGATTGTTACCACATGGCCCAGGATCCTTCGGTTTTGGAGTGGATTGCTGATATCGTGCCGATGATCCGATTAGTTCAATGTGGCGATGCGAAGTCCGCTCCGATCGGATTGCAGAACCGTTGTTTGCTTGGACATGGATGTGTCCCGATGGCTTCGTTGATCCAGACGATTGAAAGCAATGGATACGAAGGGTACTACGAAGTTGAGTTGCTCGGCGAGGATGTGGAAGACTACGATTACGACCAACTCTTGGAATCCTCTCGAGAAACGCTTACACGATGGACTTGTTAGTCGACTATCTGATCACCAACGATGATGGGATTGATGCGGCAGGTCTACAATCGCTTTACCGCGCCGTATGCTTGGCTGTAGGTGATGCGAACCGAGTCGCTGTTGTCGCTCCCGACTCCGTCCGCAGTTGCTGTTCGCATGGTGTGTCGACTGCTGAATCGATTCGGGTTGAAGAAGTTGGCAAGCAGATGTGGAAGGTTTCTGGAACTCCCGCAGATTGTGTCCGAGTAGCGATCAAAGGGTTGCGAATCGCTCCCCGGTGGGTTCTCTCGGGGGTCAATGAAGGTGGCAACCTTGGGGTGGATATTCACTACAGCGGTACGGTCGCAGGTGCCCGCGAAGCGACCCTCTTGGGGTATCGCGCTATCGCTCTTTCGCAGTACTTGCGACGCGATCGGCCTCGCGACTGGGATCTGAGCGCCTTGCGAGCTTACAACACCATTACCCAATTGCAGTCGCATGAACTTGCTCAGGGCCAATTCTGGAATGTGAACCTACCGGTGGTCGATCATCGCGAATCTTCTCTCCCCCTGCAATTTGCTCAACCCGAAACAGGTATGCTCGCCTTTGACTTCGAAGAAGTCCAACCTGAATACGAGTCGTTGGATCCGAGTCATACCGTTGGTCTGCCTACGGATAACAATCGAACCGAAGGTAATCATGTAGGTAGTAATAACGCAGGGAACTCGGTACGATGGATGAAGTACCGAAGCAACTATCAAGACAGGCCTCGCACCGCTCCGAGTGACGTGGCGACTTGTTTTGCAGGTTTTGTCACCGCAACTCGACTTTCTATCCTGTTACCCAACGGCTGAGATCTTTATCGAGGTTCCCTATGCGAGTTCCTAATTACCGAGGTAGCAGCGGGGTCTCGATCAATCTCACTCCAATGATCGATGTGACGTTCCTGCTGATCATCTTCTTTCTCGTCAGTAGCCACCTCTCGACCCAAGAGAACTTCTTGCCGCTGGACCTGCCGGTCGCCACCGCCGGTTCCGCAGACTTCTCGGATCAAAACACACTTACGATTCAAATACCAGCCGATGGGGTGTACCAAATCTACGGCAATCAACTTGCTATCGACCAAGTCCAAGGAGCATTGCTTGAAGCTTCACGCCAAGCAGCCGATAAACCATTGCGAATCCGTATCCGCACGGCGAAGTCCGTGCCTTATGCGAATATCGCGAAGCTTCTCAAGACATGTGCGCTGACAGGTAATTCGAATATAGTGTTCGGGGTTTATGAGGAGGGCCAGTGAGGTCGGATTTTTGAAACCGGATTTTTTGAAACACAGAGGCACAGAGGCACAGAGAGAGAACCGAGAGGGCAGAGGGGACCGAGAGGGCAGAGAGAACCGAGAGGGTAGAGGGGACCGAGAGGACTGAGAGTGATTTGATGAGTCGAAAGAGATAGCCGATGAAAACCACCTTTACGAATCCTCGCGGCCGCACGTCGCTCGATAACATGATGACCCCGATGATCGACGTGGTCTTTCTCTTGCTCGTTTTCTTCCTTACAACCGCTTCGTTTCAACGCCCTGAGAAACTCCTTCCTGGAGCTCTCTCGGCGGAAGCTCAGTCGGTGCGAGGGGCGGGAGAGCCTCCTGCTGAAATCCAACCCGCTGACGATTTGAGCGATTGCGTTATCAATATTCGCATGCAGGAAGGTGGTGCCCTTGTCTACCTATGGAACGGGAATCCAACAGATTCGCTTGAGTCGCTCAAGGGACAGGTTCAAGCGATTCTCAGTGTGCGGCCCGATGTTCCGATCATCGTGGACCCCGAAGATGCCGTCCCTGCGGGCGATGCGCTGCGTGTGTACGACATCGCTAAGCGATATGGTGCCCTATCTGTATTCATGGTCGCCCGATAAGAACTCGATCAAGCACTCGTCGGTATTGCCGCTTGATCCTTTCCTGTCGGTTTGTTTTTGGGGCGAGGGCCATTGAGAAAGGTTCCGATCCACGTAGGTCGCACGACCCAATGGTAAAGTATCAATAGGATGACGGTGGTTCCTCCCGAGATAATCAAGAGTTTCAACCACGCGGAGATATTCCAATGCGAAACAAGCGTTTGGAAAACGATGACGAGAGGCAAGTGTCCTACGTATAGCCAGTACGATGAGTCGGAGAGATAGCGGACCGTTGAATTCTCGTTGGTGAGCAAGCTGCGGAAGGCGCCAATAAAGGCGATCGACATCGACCAGGCAAAGATCGACTGCAGCAAGATCGACAGGAGCCGAAATGATTTCGGATCACCCCATTGGGCGCGGAATCCGAACACTCCCGTCGTCAACTCAAGAGCGATAGGAAACAGAACAAACAGCGAAACAGGCAGTAGCCATCGCCACGACCGACCTAGTTTCCCTTCGCGATCATCACACAAGTAATATGCGACGCCGTACAGGAAAAATATGGTGTAGTACAAGAATATGTGGGGGGCTGGGATCAACCCGACAGACGTGTCCGGTCCGAAGATAAAACCGCCTCCAGCCATCTGCGAAGTCGGCAACATCGTGAGCAAGACCATCGAGATCAGCGTTGTTGGTGTAGTAGCCCAAGACCAATCTAGAGGACGACCTCCTCCGATCATCGACCAGATGGCCTTTAGTATTGCTTGAAGAATCACAAAGCCGACGACAAGCCACCACAGGAACCAGAGAAACCACAAATACGAGAAGAGAGGTGCAGTCGAGAACCATCCCCAGAACTGTGACAGTCGCCGACCGAATTGCGAAGGTTCGTTCGTTGAAGCATTCCCTGATGGGTTAGCTTTTGCGTTGACGCCCGAAGATGGTTTGGTTGGTGGGACCATCAGATTGCGATGCTTCGCATCCGCTTCGATCAGCTTGCGTCCGTTTTGAACTTCGGACATGTCGATGCTCATCGATAAAAATCCAGCGATCATCGGAACATAAGCGATGTCGACTCGCAGCGAATCGAGCGGCGTCTCCCCATTGTTGTTGCGCAAAGTCGAGTCTGCTTGATGATCTAACAGGGCTTGGGCTATCTCATAGCGTCCGAAGAACATCGCTGAATGCAACGGTGTGTTTCCATCCTCATTGGCTTTATTCGGATCGCAACCTTTTTCGAGCAATACACGAACGCTGAGCAAATCGCCGAGAATTGTTGCCCAGGAAAGGGGAGTCGTTTTATAGTCAGGATGGAGCGCTTCACAGGAAACACCCTTTTCGAGGTGCTGAGCGACGATGTCGCTCCGAGACTGCCTAATCGCTGCCCAAATGCTCTCTTCCGGAGGTTGCGCGTTGGCCGCTGCGGCTCGTCTTGCTGCACCGTTCATCATTGCGGACATGATCGCCAAGTTGCATAAGGGGACGACCGTAATGGCACCAACAATGCATGGCAGCAAGATCCTTCGGAAGCGATGCGAGAGCAACGAAGCGGCACCCCGTTTCTTCCATAACATCGCTGTGAAAAAACCGCTGACGATGAAGAACAACGGCATGCGGAATCCATGCACCCACGACTGAAAGACGTTTAATTCATTGTTAGCTGTGGCGTCTTGGATGAACCAAGGAAACCCAGCCGCGAGCGACAACGCCCCGTGGTAGATGATCCCCAGCAACATCGCCGAAGCTCTGAGAGCATCGAGATCATGACGCCTCGGATCGCGCGGTTTCTCAGCCGGAGCCGTCGGCGTAGGGA
>JBJONT010000203.1:0-2887 GCA_046051705.1 Planctomycetota bacterium
GCGATAGCTGCTCGTAACCATACTGGTCACCGTTTTCAAGAGCTTTTAGATAGATCGAGTACAAAACATCATCCGGCGTGCAATCAAGACGAAGGACCGAAATCTTCGTTGACCTAAGTTCCTCTGGTGTCACAATTGAGAATGGTCTTTCTTCGACATAACGGCAAAATTCTGCGAGTGCGAGCGGAAGACTAAACACAAGTCAAACCGGCTGATCGAGCACTTCGCTGCAATTTTTTGGTACGCCCGTCATCGGCATTTGTTTATGGGGTTCAAGTCCCCTGTGCGAGATAGGAATCGCTAGGAGATCAGTATACCAAATGACCACTTCAAGGGAACAAGCACGAGGTGAAGGCAACTGCGCGAGGGCGAGCGTCCCGCGAAGACAAGCAATCCGGCACGGCAAGAGTCGTAAAGGTCTTTGGTACATGGCCAAGACGATCGCAAGTGGCGTTGGTATAACGAACGCTTGGGTTGCCGAGCAAGGAGTTTTGAATCTCAAAACTCTCAGGGCAAAGCTTGCTCATTTTCTTGAAACCGCCTGGTACGGACCCGCATGCCGTAGTGGTGTGGGGAGGGTGGTCAGAAACGGGAGTCGTACCCGTTTTCTTGATCCGGGAATGTTTAGCGAATGCATCTGAGTGCGTCAGCTATACTTTTCTTTAGATGATCCGAGATGTTCGGGGCTTTCGCAAGTTCGTTAAGTGCGGGCACGGCTTCCCTCGCTGCAGGGCCAAGCTTACCAAGTGCATCAACTGCAGAAACTGCAGGGTGATAAAAGCTACCATCGTGGCTTTCGAGCAGGCGAATGTAAGCGGCAATTACCATCGGTTCTGAGATACCGCGACCGCTAAATGCGTCAATCACCGATTTGACCACCAATTCGTTTTCGTCGTCGATCAATGGAAAGCAACGTGTCACTGCTGACTCTGGATCGATGGCAAAGAACGCATCCACAAGTCCCAAACGGATCAACGCGGATTTGTGTTTCTTTGCTCGCTCAAGTGAATCGAGGAGTGGACGAGCTAAGGCTCCGAGTTGAGTTATTGCTTTTGGAGCGTCGTTTTGAACCCAATGGCTTTCCATGTCGGCGAGCATCAATCGTTCCAATAGATCCAGAGACTCCTGAACGGGTGTGCCAGTAATGCAGCAAACCGCCGCCGCAGACCAGATTTGAACCTTCTCGTCGTACTCTGGGCCTGTGAGTTTTTTGAGTTTCGGTATTGCATCCGATGCCTTCGGCCCAATCTTTGCCAAGAGGCGAGCCACACGGCCCCTTAGCTTTTCCGGACGAGAGGCGTCCCTTGATATGGCGATATGGACATCTGAATCGTCATCGAGCAATTTGATGACCTCTGGTAGGACGTCAGCTATGCGTTGATAGCGTTCGTCTAGCGCGTCGAGTACAGTCCATTTAACCATTGGATCGGAGTCCAACAGCAGGTTGCCGAATTGCTTTATGGAATCATCGCGATCGTCTGCGACTGCGCTCAATGCCGAAATTGCACGAGATCGCACATAGACATCCATATCACCACAGTAGGGCAAGATCACGTCGTATGCACGAGGATTCGGTTTTCCGATTCGGGAAACTACCTCAAATGCTTGCCCTCGGGCGTAAGTTTTGAGCGATGGGACCGTTTCTAAAATGGCCTCGGTTAAAGTGGATGGTAGTTCGAGTAATTTGAACCAAGCTCGTTCGCCCACGGTTTCACGCAGCATTATATGTTCAACCACCGCACGCTCGTCGTTGAGCAACAGGGTGAGTTGTCGAGCAACCTCTGGACTGTGTAGTGATCCGTCTGGCAACGACGATATGGCAGATGCGATGTCCTGTGGATTTCGCGACTTCAGCTTGGTCAACGATTCGCTCGCTGCGACGTCTTGTGCGACGATACAATCACAAAAGGTTAGTACTGTCGCGAGCGTAATGATTCGAACGGCGGAGTGCATACAGAGAGTTGGATCGCTGAACGATACTTTCGATTTGAGACTGGAAGTTCTACGGAAGGAACCACAAAGCCTCCCGCGACTAGCGGGGCGGAAACAATCATTCTTGAGGTTATCACAACGCATCCTTCAGGTCGACTGAGCCGCGCTAAACTTTCCGGCAAAAAGCAATGCACGCTGAACCCGATCCATCCTACATCTGCACGCTATGTCCTTCGCGCCTCGATCGCGCGGGGCATAACCGGGAGGTCAATTTGGTTTTCCAGTTTTCGTCCGGGTTATGAAGTTCGAGACTTTTCTATAACCCCAGGGTCGCGCGACTTTGAGACTCCCGAGAGTCACGTAGCCAAAGGCGGAAAAAGCACCCAAGACGATTCGCGCCTGGGTTGGTAGAGACATCGCGCCGGGGAGAGTCTGAGACTGGGCTAGAGCGTGCAAACCCTTGAAAATACTGCGTAGAAACGCAAACAGGCCGACGTTTTGAGGCGTCGGCCTGTTGGTATAACCGGAGGGTCAAACTGAGTTTGATTTCCTTAGTTCAGTTGCGGGAGGCGGATTTGAACCGACGACCTCGGCGTTATGAAACCAGCAGTCGATCTTGCAAGTTGGAAGCTCCTAGGATCGTCTCTGAATCACGTAGGTATCCCGTGTCGAGCACGCTTCCCACGAGCAGAATCAATCGACTGACGTAGTCTCACTGTCGCTCAGATGGTTCGTCGGCGAGTCTGTACAACTCGAGCTTGCTGATGATGGTGTCTGCTACCGTCGCGATCGGTACTTCAATCGTACCATTTTCATCGCCTACACGGGTTTTCTCCGCGCGCAGCATGCATGCGCGATCGAACGGACGCTCACAACTGATGAAGATACACACCTTCAGGGATGTGCCGAAGTTAATCAGGTTGAAACACGATCGACGGGATGTTGCTTGCCGAAT
>JBJONT010000204.1:0-4457 GCA_046051705.1 Planctomycetota bacterium
GTCCTACGGCAAAGCCGATCGAAATGGAAAAGTAAAAAGAAACACCATTATCAATTGCCGAAACTCTCGCAACCCTTTAAAAACTCGGTAGTTATCATTATGTAAACGGTATTGGGCGCAAACCTCGCGGTACGTGTGTGGGCAATCCTCCAGGAAACAGGGTGTGTTAGCCTACTCAGCGGGAATTTCACTTTCTAGGGAGGCAAGACAGTCGATCTCGACGTTTTTGACGAAGAGCTATTTCTCCATTCCACTGAGCACCTGCTCAACTTCTGGATCCCAGTTGGGGTTGAGAGTCGGAGTAAGAGACTTTGTATCCCGTAACAAGTTGTCCATCAGGCGATTGAGCTCCTCCCCTCTTACTTTTTCCGATTCCCAGAGGTTGTCTGATTCACCGGGATCACGACGAAGGTTAAAAAGCTCCAAGCGGTCATTACCTTTGTATCCATCGGCAAAAAAGCGAATGAGCTTCCAATCACCCTTGCGGATTGCGGCGCTTGGCTGGAAGCCTTCAATGAATTTCGCGTTGACTTTGCCACCATGTGGAAAATACGTAAACACAAAATCTCGTCCGAGACCGAAACCTCGCAAGGCTTCCGATTGGTCGATTCCATCGCAGACCTCATTTCGCGGCAGTGTTACGCCAGCCGTCGCGAGTATCGTCGGGTAAAGGTCAACCGAAGAGATTAGGACATCGCTTTCCGATTCATCGGACGTCACGCCTGGCCAACTCATGATCAAGGGTACCCGTACACCTCCTTCGTAAATCGAGGCTGATTGTTTCATAAAGGCTACTCCACCTTGTTCTACCCAAAAATTCTTCAAACGACCTCAAGCGGTGTTCGTCAACTGCTTCCCGACTAAAACACAAACCGCAGCCCAAGCTCCAGCGCCCAGTCCCGGTTGAATGGCCCTGGGGCGATCCCTACCCCGGGCTTGGCATAGAAAACCGTGCCGTTCTTGAACGCTTTCCCGAGCTCAAATTTCTGCATTGCATCCAAGTCATTGTCATTTGAATAATTGACAAGAAACTGTGTTTCTAGCGAAAGGTACCAACCTCGCTCCAGGTTGCGATTGACGAAGATTCGCGTGGTTCCACGATTGATGTCAGGCGATTCGGGCTTGCCGGAAAACGATATGTCGTGTGCGTAGAGCGGAATCACAAAGGTCTTTTCGTTGATGAAGTAGACTGCTCCAATCAAGGGCTCAAACCGGAATTTTCCAGTTCCCAAATCGACATCCGTGTAGTCACCCAAATCAGGAAGCTGCAGGAGTTGCTGTTCAGCGGTCGGAAGCCAGAGATTGGATCCAAGAAGAAACGTGAGCTTTTCGCTGCGCGGAACAATAGCCAGCAACTGCGCCTTCATATCCCCCACTCCGGAAAGCACGGTGTTGATCGGAGATTCCACCTCGTAGTAATTGAGCGGAAGATCAAAACCAAAGTTCATCTTAAACGATTCCTCCTGAAGGATAGGAAACGATGTCTGAACGGTGGTCGTGTTAACTGCAAGACCATTGCGAAATCGCATGTATTCGCTTTTCAGAGTGAGTCTCTTTCGCACAATCGTTGGATCGTTACCGTTGTCGAATTGCTGGGAGTCGCTGGACGCTTGCGGCTGCGAGAGATCCTTTGTCTGAAACGCCACTTTTTGAAGTCCAGATGAATCCGGGTTGTTCAGTTGCGTGCTCTGCGGCTTCGTACCAGCGACTGATTCAAGAGACGTAAACTGGGGTGCTGCTCTTAGCGAGTCGTTGCAAAGTGATGCAATGAGTAAGACAGAAAGAAGGATTCTTGTCATGGCTAATAAGGTTCGAGGCAGATCCAGTGATCAATATTGAAAGGCAAGCGAAACGATTCCACCATACCACGTTGTTGGATCATTAACTAACGCACGCAGTCCTCGGCCCGGCACTGAAACCGCACCGCCAGTGGTCAAAAACCAATTTGGATTAAGCATCCGGAAATGCTCAAGATAAAAGTCATCCGACAGATGGCTGTCCGGAACGCCGCTGACCAGTTGCGGTTCACCGCCCACAGCCACAATCCGTCCAGCTTGTCCAAACTGCAATGGACTATTGGTCTGATCGGCTCTGAGGTGCCAATAGTAAAAACTGATCGTGTCTCGCTGAGTCGGGTTGATGCTTAACTGGATGCGATGCACTTGAACATTTGAATTCAGAAATGAGAATGATCCGTTGCTGCCTGATGCCCAAAGCGCAGGAGATCCTTCGTAGAACAGCGGGTCGAATTTCTCGAATCGCGATGTTGAGGGATCGTCTCCTTGGAATGAGCGAAAGGTGTAAGCTGACTTGGGCGTCCATGGAAGTTGGCTCCAAAGAGTGCCCAACTCCCCGCTGAACGCATGGCTTGACATGGCGATGCGTTCGTTCCATTGATAGGCGTAATCGCCAGCGATGTAAAACCCTGGAATCGCCAACGGAGCAGGATTCCATTGCATGTAGGTATGCATGGTATTGAGCCCTTCGCGTCCCTGTGGGATCAGTTGTAGAGGCGCCGCGGCGTAAGGATACTCGGATTCGAAAACATTGAAGTATGCCAACCCGATCGATTGGTTGTCCTCTTGTCTTGTTTCAACTTTCGTGCCAGCCAGTCGAGTAAACGTGTCCCCGGACCGTAGTTCATTAGGGTTCAGGTAGAAACCGTCCCAAGAAATTGTTCCCCGCTGAAGTTTTATTAAGCCGGCCTCTTCCCATGCGCGACGAGCAAATGAAGTCGTTGCTCCACGCTCGAAACCGTTGAGGGCTCCCACGGAGAGCAACATCCCAGACCCAACCTTGTAGGGTTGTCTGCCATAAGACACATCGATTTTCAATTCCTCTGCCGGATTTGCGAAACGCGTTCCTAGAAAAGCATCTTCCACCGCGATGATGCCTTGATTTCCTTGTTCGAAGACATCCCGGCCGAGATTTCCAGACCCTACGTACGACAGTCCGGAGTAAAGAGCTAAAGATTCGGAAAGCGTAAAGTCTGTGGTCATGGAAGCCTTCATCCAGCCTTCATTCCAAAGGCGGTCGGGCTTGTAAGCTGCATCGGGAGCAAAGCTCTCTGAAAGGTTCCACCACGAGCCGATTCCTCCCGTGGGTTGCACTGCACCGGAAAGTCCAAATTTCACCCGAAACCGTTCCGTGGCTACAGTCAGAGGATCTGACGGATTTTGAGGCGTCTTGGGTAGCGATTCCTCTTTAGTTTCCTGAATATCTGTGTTTTGAGCTGATGCTGATTCAGCGTCTTGGAAGGGGGTGGTTTCTTCGCTTTTTCCTCTTTTCTCCGCAATTCCACCGTCAGACATCAACGATGTCGATTGGGCTTTAGCTGTTGCGGCTGCCCATAAAAACGGAAGTAGTAGGCAAGCGAGCGTTTTTAATGACGTTTCTGGAACAAGCATCGTTTGTTGAACGTGTCAGCTACTCAAGACTACTAGATTTACCTAATCGTTACATTCGTAAATCCCATTGTCCTTTATTGAGCAGGTTCCTCGATTTTGCTCGGATTGAGGTTTTCTGAGAGGCCTCATAGTGCGGCACGGTGCTGTTTCTAGCACGGTGCTGTTTCTAGCACGGGCATTTGCTAGCACGGGACTGGTGCTAGCAAGTCGGGTGTTGCGTCGCTTAGGTCTTCAAAAACCCGAAACCGCCGGGCCGCTAATAAGCTGTCCAGCCCCCGTCGGTTGCCATCGCCAGTCCAGTCAAGTTGGCCGCATCGCTGGAAAGCAGAAACAGAATGACGGCGGCTTGCTCCCACGGCGTGGACCCGCGATGACTTGGAGAGGCCATTTGCAGGAGGCTTTGTGACTTGGCTCCCGCCATAGACGCCCCCAACTTTGCTTCCATGGCCCACTTTACGAAGGCATAAGCGCGGTCAACCATGGGGGTCTCGGTTTGGGCCATGTTGACCGAGTTGATTCGAATTCCATGCGGCGCGTAATCGATCGCCGCATTGCGAGTCAGCCCAATGACCGCATGCTTGCTTGCCGAATAAGCGGGATTGCCGGGCAGGCCAGTCAGCCCGGCAATTGACCCGATGTTCACGATCGCGCCACCCTGTCCTTGGCTCACGAGTTGCCTCAGTTCTGCTCGCATTGATGCAAAGATGCCGGTAATGTTACTGGCCAGAACCGTCTGCCAGTATTCGTCAGTGGCTTGATGGATTGGTGCAGGTAGCAGTGCCTTCTGGTTCGCAAAATCAGGAGGGCTGGCCGGGTCTGTGCCATCCATAACCCCGGCTGCATTCAATGCCAAGTCCAATCGTCCAAACTGCCTGACGCATTCGGTGACCATCCGGTCTGCTTCAGTTGACTTGGATACATCCGCTTCGATAGCAATAGCCGTTCCGCCTTGTGCAAGGATTTCAGTAATGGTTTGCTGCAACTCCTTTGTCTTGCGATCCACACAAAGCACTCGTGCCCCCTCACGCGCGGCCCGAATCGCGGTACAGC
>JBJONT010000205.1:0-8830 GCA_046051705.1 Planctomycetota bacterium
AATCATCATCGTCTATGACGGCTCAACCGATGGCTCTGCGGAGAAAGTCGAGAATTGGCTCGCAGGTAACACCGAGCTGTCGCTCGCGGGCCGCCCAAAAATACGCTTGATCCGTCAGCCGAGAAATATGGGAAAGACCGCCGCGATCGCTAAAGCCATCGACGAGTCGACCGGCGATATTCTCATCATCCAAGACGCCGATCTGGAATACGACCCAATCGAAATCCCAGGGGTCATCGAACCGATCTTGATCGATGTGGCCGATGTAGTCTACGGAAGTCGCTTCTTGGTCAAGAAAGCTTCCCGCGTACTATACTTCTACCACTACTTGGCCAACAAGTTCCTAACACTCCTAAGCAATCTCCTGACCAACCGAAACATGTCGGATATCGAGACTTGCTACAAAGCGTTTCGGCGAGAAGTCATTCATCCACTAAATCTCACAAGCCGTGGATTTGGGATGGAAGTCGAAATCACTGCCATGATTTGCAAGACGAACGCACGGACCTATGAAGTACCGATCTCCTACTACGGAAGAACGTACGAGGAGGGGAAAAAGATTGGGATCACGGACGGAATCGCGGCGATTTGGTACATACTATACTACAACCTAATCGTTCCACTTACGACGCAGGGACAAGCATACATTCGCAATGTGAATGCATCGCTAGAAGAACGACGCGCAGCGAGGATGTCCAAGGATCTACAATCTGAATGACAAACGGCAATAGAGAATTGCACTAGAAAAAAGACCGTGCGCGGCAGATTCGGCACGATGCTATTTCGCGAAGCCAAATTTCGGATTACCTTCAACTGAACCCGACGAACATGTGGCTTGCCCCAAGTTCTCGGGTAGTCAAAGTCTTCATCAACTCCCGCCCAGGATTACCTATAGAATGCAACTCCAAATACACTCCGATGATTGGCTAAGCCGAGCATGCGACGCGATCGTCATCCCCTGTGGCGAGAACTGGAAAACCCGCCCTCAGACGCAGTCCCTTGATCAAGCGACAAGTGGATGGTTCAGCCGTGTGATGGAAAGTGGGGAAGTCTCCACCAAGCCGAACAAAGTAACCTTATTGATAGAACCTACTGGAGTACCAGCGCGCTTACTGGTAATCGTTGGAACCGGATCGGAACCAGCAAACCCCTCCCAAGTATTCTTCCGAGCAGCCGGCTCGGCCATGCGTGCTCTCGCAACCAAACCGCGCAAGTCCGTTCGATTCGTGGGATTCGGATCCTCTCCCTTGGAAATCCGTTCGGCAATCGCTGGGGCAATGGTCGGCTCACAAGGTCAAGACATCTATCGCACCGAGAAGAACACATTCCCTCCCGACCTGATTGAATGGTATGGTGCGAATGACTCCCAAGTCTGGGCGGGCGAAGTTATCGGCAACGCGGTCAATCTCGCTCGCGAACTTGTCAACCAACCTCCAAACATCCTGTATCCTGAGTCGTTTGCTTCGAAAGCCGAACAAGTAGCCAATGAAGCCGGCTTCTCTATCGAAGTCTGGGATAAAGCGAGGCTGGAGCAAGAGAACTGTGGTGCGATGCTGGCTGTCGCCCGAGGATCCATTCGAGAGCCGAACCTATTGATTCTTCGCTATCAAGGTTCTTCGCCGGATTCACAACCTCTCGCTCTCATCGGCAAAGGGGTAACCTTCGATAGCGGTGGATACTCCCTGAAACCAACCGATGGCATGTTGACCATGAAGTGCGACATGGCAGGTGCTGCAACCGTGCTCGGGATCTTCCAAGCCGCCTCGAAACTGCGAGTGCGAAGAAACCTCGTTGGTGTGATCGGCTTGGTCGAGAATCTTGTCTCCGGTGACGCTTTCAAACTCGGCGATGTGCTTCGTGCAAGATCAGGTAAGACGATCGAGATCCACAACACGGATGCTGAAGGTCGACTTGTACTTGCCGATTGCTTGGACGTTGCACTCCAATCAAACCCCTCGAAAATGATCGACTTCGCAACTCTCACCGGCGCTTGCGTTGTCGCTCTTGGAAATGATGTGGCCGGATTGATGAGCAACCATAACTCTCTGCAATCCGAAATCCAAACCTTCACCGAACAATGCGGCGAGTACACTTGGCCTCTCCCCATGCATTCTTTCTACAACGAACAAATTGCAGGCAAGGTAGCGGACATCAAGAACGTCGGCGAAGGGCGCTGGGGTGGGGCTATCACCGCCGCGAAGTTTCTCGAGGAATTCGTGCAATCCAGACCTTGGGCTCACCTCGATATCGCCGGCCCAGCATTCTTGGATTCTCCGAAACCTTGGTGCGATGCAGGTGGTAGCGGCTTCTTGATTCGATCCTTTGCGGAATGGCTACTGGCATGAGTCTAGATGCTCCAAATCTTGAGCCTCACTCCGCCCCCCTCCCAGACGAGAACGCGGAATTAGGTTCCGAAGCAAACTTAGAAGATCAGTTCAGGCGGCAATACCACGAACTCGCTGAACTTGCGGGTTCGCTTGCTCACGAAATCAAAAATCCCCTTTCCGTCATCCACATGAATGCGGATCTTCTAAGCGAAGAGCTCGACGAAAGCCAATGGCCTGGCAAGCGACGGGCAATTAGCAAAGTAGAGATGATCAAACAGCAGTGCCACCGCATGGAAAACCTGCTCAGAGACTTTCTTCGATTCGCACGGATGCAGGACATGGAAATGTCCCTCGGTTCGCTAAACGATCAAATCCAATCCGTCCTGAACTTGTTTCAAGCCCAAGCCAACAAACTCGACATCAACATATCGAAATTCCTCGATGCGGATCTTCCAAACATCCGACTCAACAGTTCGGCCCTTCAAGCCGCTTTGATCAACTTGGTCAAAAACGCCATCGAAGCGATGCCCGATGGTGGAGAACTGATGATCCATACCTTCACGCTCCCCAACGGAGTCGCGATGGAAATGATCGATTCAGGTTGCGGAATGGATGAAACCACCGCCATGCGCATGTTTGAACCGTTTTACTCCACTAAAGCCGAAGGCTCCGGTTTAGGATTACCCACAACTCGAAAAATCGTCGAAGCCCACGGTGGAAGGATAAGCGTTCAAAGCGAAGTTGGACGCGGCACAAAATTCAGCCTCGAGTTCCCAACCCCAATTCGGATCTCCAAGCAAGCCTCTACTGACCCTGAGGATGGCTCAGATCATGTTTCCTCAGGATCCAAAGAATAGGGCTCCTCGGATTCTCTTCGTCCGACCAGCGTTCAATGGTGTAACTCGTTCCGAGTTCACCAATCCAACGAGCAACCACGCTCGCTTCATTCTCACCATCGCGATGCCCAACGTAAGCCAAAATCGATACGATCCCCCCGGTAACTAAAACCCTCTCGACCGCCTTGAGTGCCTTCAATGTCGATTCAGGTTCCGTTACAACCGATTTATCCCCATGAGGTAGGTACCCCAGGTTGAACATCGCGCAATCGATGCGGGAAATCCCTCGGACGCTCAAGATGCTCTCTAAGTCCCCATGATTACCGACAACACAATCAACTCGCCGAGATAACCCAGCTTCCACTAACCGCTGCTGCGTCCTCTCGATCGCTTGCCCTTGTCGATCGATGGCGATCACCTTGCCCGCCTGACCGACACACCCCGCAAGAAACACCGTATCAAAGCCATTGCCAGCAGTAGCATCTACGGCAACCGCACCATCGATCAAGTACGGCTTAACCTTCTCTTGTGCCTCAACTGTGAAGTGCATCTGCTAAGCCCTTCGGATACGAACCGAGCAGATCAAATCGCAAAGCGGTCTCCTTGAGCTCGTCGATGGCTTTCGCAAGCTGCTCGGTCTGCGAGTGCCCTTCTAGCTCGACGAAGAAAAAGTATTCGTTCGGTGTTCTTGGAACCGGGAACGACTCAATCCAAGTCAAGTTAATCCCTCGCTGCTTGAATAACATCATGACGTCCGCCAATGCACCCGGACGGTGGGGAACACGAAATAACAAGGAGGTCTTGTCGTTGCCAGTCGGTGCCGGCTGCTCTTTGCCGATAATCGCAAAGCGTGTCGAATTATGAGGGTTGTCCTCTATCGATTCACACAACACGTCCAATCCGTATTCCACTCCTGCTTGAATCGATGCGACTGCTGCAGTGCCTGGTTCCTCGGCAGCGATCCGGGCCGCCTCTGTTGTGCTGGAAACTTCCTTCAAGGCAACTCCGGGCAGATGCTCTGCTAGCCAACGACGACATTGCGATAACGCTTGCGGCTTACTGCAAACCACGCGCACTTGAGCTCGAGGACATCTGGCCAAGAGATTGTGATGAATCGCAAGATTTACTTCGCCACAGATTTGCACCGGACGCTCGATGAACGTCGTGAACGTATCAACGATGCGGCCATCGGTCGAATTTTCTATCGGAACCACTCCATATCGCGATTGCCCACGCTCGACTTCTTCAAAGACCGCACCGATCGATGAGACCGCCTGCAAATGACTACTTCCCCCAAAAAACTTGCACGCCGCCAAATAACTGTATGAATGCTCCGGGCCCAAATAAGCGACCCGCGAGGGTTTTGCCCCGTATAAATGCGTCGCCCCTACTACAAACGACAACACTTTGCGAACTTCCGACGATACGCCCTCTTGAAAGTTCAACCTCTCCAGCCTTTGCTGCTCCTGCAAAATACTCGTAGGAGCTCCCTGGCCATCGGCAGACATCTCACCTAGAAGGGAAATTCGGGCGGCCACGAGTCGGGCAAGCTCCCGGTCAATCTCTTCAAGTCGCTGAAGTTTCATTTCCGGCACTTGGCTCATAGCGAACTCGCTGAAAAATCGGAATGATCGTACTGTCAAATTGGCTGGGATTAGTATTCCAAATCACTTCACAACCACACCACGACGAAAAAAAACCAACTGCAAATCATTGTAAGCCATGCACTTGCGCCATAAAAGCCCCACTAAAAAAGAGGTTTGGCACAAAGATTGCTATTTCTCAGAAACCAATACGCGAGCCATTTTTCGGGTCACCCGACGAATCTCTCGACCAGCTTAATGACTTTCCACCAAACCACGTTCTACGGAGAAACCCAACTATGGCGACAGGCGAAAAAATCATCGGAATCGATTTGGGTACCACCAACTCGGTGGTAGCCGTGATGGAAGGCTCCGAAGTCAAAGTAATTCCGAATGCCGAAGGCAATCGACTCACTCCAAGCGTGGTCGCATTTACCGATAAAAGCGAAACCATCGTCGGCGAGCCAGCACGTCGCCAAGCGGTCACTAATCCGCGCCGCACCGTCTACTCGGTGAAACGATTTATGGGACGTCGGCACTCCGAAGTCGAGTCCGAAGAGAAAATCGTTCCTTACCAAGTCGTTGGCGGTGCTAGCGAGTACGTCAAAGTCCAAATCGGTGATCAGCAATTCACCCCACAAGAAATTTCAGCCAAGGTTCTCCGCAAGCTCAAGGAAGCAGCAGAGTCCTACTTGGGACATCGCGTCTCCAAGGCTGTTATCACTGTTCCTGCGTACTTCAACGATGCTCAGCGGCAAGCCACCAAGGATGCAGGCCAGATCGCCGGTCTGGAAGTCGCACGGATCATCAATGAGCCTACCGCTGCGGCCCTCGCTTATGGATTGGACAAATCGAAGGATCAGAAGATCGTTGTGTTCGACCTTGGGGGTGGTACGTTTGACGTCTCGGTTCTCGAAGTAGCACTCAGCGGAGATGGCGACTCAAGCTCGAGCAAGATTTTTGAAGTCATCAGCACCAACGGGGACACTCACCTCGGTGGAGATGACTTCGACCAATCCCTCGTGAACCACGTTGCTAATCAGTTCCAAAAAGAAAACGGTATCGATCTGCGTAAAGATCCAATGTCCCTTCAACGCCTGCAAGAAGCTTGCGAAAAGGCCAAGAAGGAACTCAGCTCGTTGCCGCAAACGGACATCAACCTTCCGTTCATCACGGCAGACGCGACCGGACCGAAACACCTGTTGGTAACGATCACTCGAAGCACCTTCGAAGGTTTGATCGATCCACTCATCGAACGCTGCAAACAACCGGTCTTGCAAGCATTACAAGATGCGAAACTACGTCCATCGGAAATCGATGAAGTCGTTTTGGTCGGTGGTTCTACCCGCGTACCCAAAGTACGTGAGCTCGTCAAAGGCATCTTCGGTAAAGATCCACACCAAGGGGTCAATCCCGACGAAGTCGTCGCTGTTGGAGCCGCAATTCAAGGAAGCGTTCTTTCCGGTGAACGAAAAGACGTTCTCTTGCTTGACGTCACCCCGCTGACCCTCGGCATCGAAACCGAAGGTGGAATCCTCACGGCTCTGATCGAACGCAACACCACCATTCCTGTTGAGAAGAAACAAGTCTTCTCGACCGCTGCTGATAACCAAACAGCCGTTACCGTGAGCGTCTTCCAAGGCGAGCGCAAGATGGCTGCACACAACCGTTTGCTCGGCCAATTCAACCTTGAAGGTATCGACGCTGCCCCTCGTGGTATGCCACAAATCGAAGTCAAATTCGACATCGATCAAAACGGTATCCTGAACGTCTCTGCCAAGGACTTGAAGTCTGGTAAGCAAGCCAGCGTGAAGATCGAGCAATCGAGCGGTCTGAGCAAAGACGAAATCGAACGCATGCGTCGTGACGCAGAAGTTCACGCCGACGAAGATCGCAAACAAGTCGAACTTGCGGAAGCAAAGAACCGAGCTGAAAACACGATTCACTCACTTGAGAAAGCGATTGCGGATCAAGGGGACAAACTATCGGCTTCCGATCGTGAGCCTCTTGAGACTGCGATCAAGAAAGTCAAAGACAGTCTCTCGACGAACGATACCGAAGCGATCAAGCTTGCAACATCGGAACTTGAGCAAACTGCCAACGCTTTCCGCTCCGCTTTCACTTCGCAACCTCAATCCCAAGCTCCAGGGGCAGAAACGCCTAAGGGACCTAACGATGATGCGATCGATGCTGAATTCGAAGTAAAGAACTAAGCAGCGTTTACCGGATTGCGATCCTACGATCGCGAATCTGCACCCTAGCCAACGTGCAGTGTACGCTTATAAACCCTAAACAGCGGAGTCGGGCTCTATCACGTCAGACTCTGCTGTTTTCTTTTTATCCGCCCGCAACGCCTATCTCGACATGCATAAAACTCTGTGCACACGCTATGCCTCTGTGCCTCCGTTCACGCTTTGCACGCTATAACTCTGTGCCTCTGTGCCTCTGTGCCTCTGTGTTTCAAAAATGACTACCCAGCCACATCGCTTGTCATCACAATTTCATCGTGCAACGTCGAATTTCATCAAAGTAAATGGATACAGCGTAGTCGCATAGATAGTCCCATCTCGAGCGACGATGGTTGCAAGCACTACATGCAAGGGTGTGAGAGTATCATCGGGAAGTCGATGAAAGCCGTGGGTAGGCCGGGTCGTCCCGTCATCGTTTTTTCGAGGCTCTGCCGCGAAGTCGAAGAAATCGGGATTGCTGATCGTCAGCACCCCTCTGTCCTCCATCGATCTTGCTACTGGATCGTAACAAATCAAATGATGAAGATACCCTGATCCAAAGCCCGTTTTATTGTCGATCCGAACGACGCAGTACACCTTTCCATCTGGTCCAATTGAAATCGATCCCCTCGAATCGGGGTTCTCTCCGCCGATGCGGTTCCCAAGGTCAACAGCCACTACGGGATCCTTCGAGTCACCCGTCAGATCCACACGAAACAACCTTAGATCGTTCAATAATTGTAAGTAGGCCGACTTCCCGTCGGGAGTGATCCGCCAATCGGGATGCACACGCCCTTCGCCTATATACTCAGCGAATGACATTGTACCGACCATCAAGGGCGACACGCTGACCGAATCGAGTTTCGGATCGTAGCGAGCGACCTCGTACTTCTCCGTAATCGCAGTACCTCGGCCAAAGGCATCGATCAATGTATTTGGCTGATCTCTGAGTATTACCCCCAGATCACGGTATTTCTTAGACGCGATATCGTAAAGCATCCAATGTTGTTCCTCGCAGGTGATCACATAAACTAAGCCTCGAGATTCGTCCGCAACTACATCGATAACACCTTCCCCTTCCTTTTTTCCAAGTGCACGTCGTTCGGGCGTTAGCGGCATGGGCATCCCTAGATTTTCCCCCTGCTGCGTCTGCGGATCGTAGGTCATGACGTATCCACCAAGATATTCAGGAATGGGACGTCCAGCCTCGAGCTCCTTCTTCTCCGCAGCAGATGCATACCCTTGCTTGGATCCTACATAGATCTTCCCTGAATCCCCTACAAAATTCCTCGTATGGAGCTTCGACTGCGCAGCGTATCCTGTCGGTGAAAGAGGCAAACCTAAAAGCCTGTGAGTGTCTAAAACCACCCGCATCTTTTCCGACGCTGGATCAAATTCGACCAAATAAGCATTTCTTCCATACGCGGCAGTACCTATGTAAATTTTGCCGTTATGCCCTTCACACAATGAAAAATAACCTGACTCTTCCGTCGTCGTTTCCGGAGGAATGTGAAACGCCTTTCCCTGGACGTATCCGAACGGTGATTGGATCGATGATTTAAACTTCGAATCGGTATCCTGCGCGTTGCACCACAAAGCGGACACGAACAGAACACAAGTCATACCAAGCTTATTTAATCGCATCATCAGTGAATCTCCTTTGCTTCTCGCACCCAAATAAACGGCTGACTTTATTCGATTGCTCGGTCAAATTATGGAGCACTACGGTATAGAAACGGACGGCGAAACATACCACCGAAATGATGAGGGTTGTGCATTCGGATCGTAATCCGATTCGCTCCTGCTTTGAGTTTTCCAGCTAGATCAACATCCCACTCGAATCGATAGTCGTTCAG
>JBJONT010000206.1:0-16835 GCA_046051705.1 Planctomycetota bacterium
CTCCATCGTCTGATCCGCAATTAAGTCAAATGCGAGTTCAAGGTATGTTGGATTGCGAAGGTGGCAAACTGGCTTCGTCGACCGACGGTACCTCGAACACATTGTTGTCGATTGAAGATGCTGGTCGTGCACACCCGAATGTTGCTAAGTTCGGTGCATTGTCGGCACGTAAGACCCCTGTGTCTAGCCCCGCGTTTCCGGTGAATATGATGACCGGTACTCTGGGCCGTCACATGTACGCTTGGGCCGATGCTGACGCTGTAACCAACGGATATTCCGGTCCTAGCAACGCGATTGCACCAGCGCCTCGCACTGCCAAGATTAACAACTACGGTCAAGTCAACGGTGGTCCAGCAGAATGCTTGTGGTCCGTTAATAACTGCGGACCGAACGATGAGCCATTCGCATTCCACGGTTCGGGTGCTAACGCTGTTTTCGGCGACGGCTCTGTGAAGTTCTTGAGTGCGAACTTGGATGGCGTTGTTCTCAAGTGGATGGTTGGTCGTAACGACGGTCAATCCTACGAAGCACAAGAATAGTCGAGGATTCGACCAATGCGTAATTTGGTACTCTTGTTGATGGTTTGCTTGTTTGCAGTCGGTTGCGGTTACCGGGCAGAAATGCTCAAGGGGCCGATGGATGTAACAGGCAAGGTAACCAAAGGTGGACAGCCGTTCGGAAATGTCGTCTTGATGTTGCAACCATTGGAAGCTGGACATCCAGCGCCAATGGAAGTCAAGTCGGATGGGTCCTTCAAAGGTACGTTGGTTCCTGGCAAGTATGCTTATTACTTGGCACCGAGCAACGATCCGGCACAAGCAGCAGCCTTTCAAGGCGTTGATGCTGGTTTGAAGGAAGCGAACATGGAACGTACGGTTACGGTGAAAGACGGTCAGTCGCAACTGGACGTGGCTTTGTAGTTCTCTCGCCGTTATAAGTCAAAAATATCGAAAGCGATCTCGATTAGTCGGGGTCGCTTTTTTGTTTGTACATCCACAGGTTAAAGAACGCCCAGCAACCTTTGTGTATGAAGCAATTTCGCTTCGGTTCGATGTTCTAGGCTTTTGGAAGGTTTAGCCGTGTAGTTGCGATAAGTTCCTCGGCACCGAGGGATTTCAGAGATTGAGCAACATGTGCTGCAATGGAGATTGGAGTCTCGTCGTTGATTGCATCTGCTTGGGAGAGGGCAGCTTGATCGATAGGAACATGGTGCAAGGTTGAGATCAGTTTTTTTCCGTCGTCGGAGAAGATTTTTGCGCGGAGTAGTAGAATTTGGTTGGTGATTGTGGCGTGAGCGGCGACTGGGGCGAGGCAACCGGCTTGGAGCAAACGCAGCAGTTCCCGTTCAGCACGGACGCAGATCAGTGTAGCGGGATCGATTAGAGGTAGGAGAGCTTCTCTGGTTTTTGAATCTTCGGTGCGAGTCTCGAGTCCAAGGGCTGCTTGACCGACGGCCGGCAGCATCACGTCGGTGGGCAAGACGCATAGGTGTTCAGGATTGAGTTTCAGCGATTCTAGTCCGAGACGTTGAAGTCCTGCGTAGGCGAGGATGATGGCGTCGAAGGGTTGAGAAGTAAGCTTCGCGAGGCGAGTTTCTACATTTCCCCGGATATCTTGTAGGTCGAGGTCGGGGCGAAGGTGTAGCAGTTGTGCTTTGCGTCGTGGAGAACCAGTTCCGATGCGAGCGTTTTGAGGGAGGTCCGAGAGACTTCTGAACTTGGTTGAAACCAAGCAATCGTTTGGAGATTCACGGTTTGGAACAGCGGCCAGGGCAAGGCCAGGGATCGGTTGGGTTGGGAGGTCTTTCAAGCTATGGACAGCGATATCGCAGCGCTCGTCTAGAAGTGCTTTTTGAATTTCCTTGGTGAAGAGTCCAACGCCGCCCCCTTGGCCCAAAGGAGTGGTGGTCGTATCGCCGGTTGTAGTGATTTTCACTAGTTCGACTTGGTGTCCGGCTGAATTCAATTGGTCAGCAACCCAGTGGGCTTGCCAGAGTGCCAGGGGGCTGTGCCGGGTACCAATTCGAAGGTGCATGGTTAGAGATTCCTTGGATTTTGCTTATTCGAAGCTTGTGTAGCTTAGGGGAAAGACCTGCAAAAACGTTAAGGTGGGAGGAGGAGGGGGGGAAAGTGAGTGTGAGAGACCTCCGCATTTCGGAGGATTCTTGTTACCATGCTTGGAGGTGAACAGAGGAGGCCTTGTGGTCCTTTTGGTGATCGACCTGTGTTTTGCAGTTTCTCAGACGCATCAGTTTTTCGCAATGGATGATCAGCCACAAAACCTTACCGGGTTGGACTTACCGACGATTGTGTTAGCGAGCGTCGTGTTAGGGGTTTTAGCGGTCGCGTCGATCGTGGCTAGAAATTTGAGCAATCAGCCAACGCCGTCGGTGAATCCTGCGTTGGTCAATCGTTTTGTGCAGCGATTGTGGGCTTGGTGGCTCATGTTTGCCATTTTGATTTCTGGGATGTTTCTGCATCGGGTTGGAACCATCATTTTGTTTGGGTTGGTTTCGTTTTGGGCGTTTCGAGAATTCATCACGATGACACCGACGAGGCGTGGGGACCATCGGGCGTTGGTTTGGAGTTTGGTGGTATTCACGCCGTTGCAGTATTTGCTCATTGGGCTTTCTCAGTCCGGGATTTCGTATCGGGGAGAGCGGATCGACTTCTATTCGATCTACAGCGTCATGATTCCGGTGTATGCGTCGTTATTCATTCCGGCGAGGATTGCGATAGCGGGTGATCACAAGCGATTTTTGGAGCGCTCAGCGCAGATTCAAGCAGGGTTGTTGATCTGCGTTTATTGTTTATCTCATGCTCCTGCTTTGTTGGATTTGAAGTTGATCGAGTCTGATGGTTCGCTGTGGGATGGATCGCGGGCGGGATTGTTGTTTTACTTCGTGCTGATTTCACAACTCTCCGATGTGTTGCAGTGGTTGTGGAGTCGTTTGAAGAGTCAGCGTGTCATTGCCCCCGATGTCAGCAGCACGCGGACTTGGGAAGGGGTGCTCGGTGGGACGTTATCGACTGGGATTTTCGGTGCTTTGTTGTATTGGGTCACTCCGTTTACCCCATGGCAATCGGCTTGTATGGCCATGGTCATCGCCTTTTTAGGATTCGCGGGTGGGATAACCATGAGTGCCATCAAGCGAGACCGGGGGGTTCGCGATTACGGAACGCTAGTGATGGGGCACGCTGGGGTGTTGGATCGGATAGATTCTCTTTGTTTCTCAGCACCGATATTCTATCACTTGACCCGTTTCTTTTTTAGCATTCACTGACCTGTTCCTTGTTTGGCCGATCAATTGAAGGTTGGCCGATCGCTTGGGCCGCTGAAGTTGGGAGCTTAGCATGCAAGAGTTCAAAACGCAGTCTTGGGCAATAAGTTTAGATCTGAGGAGTCGCCTGTGCTCGGCATTTTTATTCACAGTCGGTCTATCGGTGCTCTGTTCTTTTGGCTTGCTAGAAGAGGCATTGGGCCAAGACGTTGGTGATACGGCTCCTCGTGGTCGGGGAGTTCAAGTAGAGAAAGGGCGAGCGAGCGAAGAGCCTCGGGTTGCGAATGCCGTTTTTGGGGGTGGGTGTTTTTGGTGTCTGGAAGCTGTCTTTGAACGCGTCTGGGGGGTGGAGTCGGTGGTCTCCGGGTATTCCGGTGGAGCGTTGGCAAATCCGAGTTACGAGCAAGTCTTAACCGATCAGACTGGACATGCGGAGGTAGTGAGAGTTCAGTACGATCCTTCGATTGTCAGCTACGAAGAATTGCTGCGGATCTTTTTCAAGGCGCACGATCCGACGAGTCTTAATGCACAGGGGCCTGATTTCGGCACTCGATACCGCTCCGTCGTTTTTTACGGATCGCAGGAAGAGTTGCAGGCTGTTGAAGGATTGCTTGAAGAGTACAAGAAGAAGCGGACGTTTCGCGGGAAGATCGTAACGGAGGTTTCTCCGTTACGTGTGTTTTTTCCGGCGGAGGAATATCATCAGGATTACTTTGCAAAGCATCCAGAGAAGCCTTACTGTCAAGCGAACATTTTGCCAAAGATCGGCAAGTTTGAGCGTGGGTTCAAAGAGAATAGCAAGGTAGTCAAGCTAAAGTCACTCAAGGCCGAGCGAGAGAAGCTTCAACGGGAGTCACGTTCGCAAAAAGGTTCGAAGGAACAGTGGGTTTTTGAAAACATCGCGGGGACCGGCCAAGCCGGATTCGAGGGGGATGGTGGGCCGGCGCGTGAAGCACAGTTGAACAATCCTTTTGGTGTAGTTCGAGGTCCGGATGGATGTATTTGGTTTTGCGAATACACCGGGCAGCGAATTCGGCGAATTCGCAAGGATGGTGTTTTGGAGACCGTTGCAGGCAATGGGAAGACTGGTTTCGAAGGGGATGGTGGAAGTGCATTGCAAGCCTCCTTCAATCAGCCTCACGAGATCCGCTTTGATCGCAAAGGGGATTTGTATGTTGTCGATATGCAAAATCACGTTGTTCGCAAAATAGAAATGTCCACTGGCATCATCCGGACGGTGGTCGGGACAGGAAAGCCAGGGTATCAGGGGGATGGAGGCCCGGCCGATCGAGCGATGCTGCGTCAACCGCACAGTATTCAGTTTGGTCCGGATGGTAGTTTGTTTATTTGCGATATCGGCAATCACGTTATTCGTAGAGTCAACATGGACAATGGGGTAATCGAAACTTTTGCGGGGACTGGGCGTGCTGGTCCGACTCCCGATGCGGCGCCTATCGTTGGGACACCGCTCAATGGCCCAAGATCAATCGATTTCGATTCCCAGGGAGATATGTGGTTGGCTACTCGCGAAGGGAATCAAGTCTTTCGCCTGCGGATGAAAGAAGGGCGTTACGAACACATAGCTGGAACGGGAAAAAGTGGGACGGCCGGCGAGGGGGGCTTGGCGAAAACAGCCGAGTTGAAAGGGCCCAAGGGGATTGCGCTCGATGGGGTTGGTAATGTTTGGTTGGCCGACACCGAGAGCCATAAGGTTCGTCGCATTGATGCGAAAACTGGAGTGATCGAAACCATTGCCGGAACGGGGCAAGAGGGAGACGGGCCAGTGGTTGAAGACGGGCCAGCAGGAGAGGGAGCTGAAATTCGGGATGCGAAGCGATGCCGTTTAGCAAGGCTGCATGGGATCTTTGTTGATGCGGATGGATCGGTCTTGATTGGGGACAGTCAAGCGCATCGCATCCGCGTGTTGAGATTGGCAGAGTAGTTCGGGAAGAGTGCTCCGCAGGATGGGGAGGTGGTCGGACAAGTCAGACAAGTCAGACAAGTCAGACAGGTCAGACAGGTCAGACAGGTCAGACAGGTCAGACAGGTCAGACAGGTCAGACAAGTCAGACAAGTCGGTACCGAGAACCGAGACCAGCCATAGCGCGTAGCCCGGGACTGTGTTCCCGGTCGCGGAGAGGTGGTCTTCATGGTTGCGTAAAGTGTGGTGTGGTAGGATGGTGGGTGGTGCATAAGTCTCGTTTGCGCTTGGGTTTGCGCGGACACCACCCTCACCCCCCGGCCCCCTCTCCCGCCAGCGGGCGAGGGGGAGAAGCGCGCCGCGCGCTGGGGCAGTCAGACAAGTCAGACAAGTCAGACAAGTCAGACAGGTCGGACAGGTCGGACAGGTCAGACAGGTCAGACAGGTCAGACGGGTCGGACAGGTCGGACAGGTCGGACAGGTCAGACAGGTCAGACGGGTCAGACGGGTCAGACGGGTCGGTACCGAGAACCGAGAGAAGCCATAGCGCGTAGCCCGGGACTGTGTCCCCGGTCGCGGAGAGGTGGTCTTCATGGTTTCGTAGAGTGTGGTGTGGTAGGATGGTGGATGGTGCATAAGTCTCGTTTGCGCTTGGGTTTGCGCGGACACCACCCTCACCCCCCGGCCCCCTCTCCCGTCAGCGGGCGAGGGGGAGAAGCGCGCCGCGCGCTGGGGCAGTCAGACAAGTCAGACAAGTCAGACAAGTCAGACAAGTCAGACAGGTCAGACAGGTCGGACAGGTCAGACAGGTCAGACAAGTCGGACTGGTCGGACTGGTCGGACTGGTCAGGCGTATGGCTTACAGTGGCGCGGAGGATGCCAGGAAGAGCCGCTTGCTGAAGGCTCGAGTAAACCCGATGTTGTTCAGCGACGAGTTGGTATTAAGGTTGATATTCGCAATCGTTTGGAATCCTGCGGTACCTTGAGTGGTTCCCGGGTTAGACGACTGGAAGGAGAAGCCAGGGGGCGTGGAAACTTGGACGTTGTAGTTTCCTTGTTGAACATTGTTGAAAATGTAGTCACCGTTTTGATTGGTGGTGGTCAGCAAGTTCACTGGAGTCGTGCCAGTAAACGGTGTGCCGGTCAAGAAGACGCTGGCTCCTGGAATCCCTGGGTCCGTAGGATCGCTGACATTGTTCTTAGCGACATCGACATAAATTCGCCCCGACAGGTCCACTGTTCGAGCAGCGAGTAGGGTCGTAACTTCGGCGCGATTGTTATCGAGGTTTGTTTCGTTGAAGGTCGCATCGGTGGTCGCGATGGTCGCTGAGTTAATCAATGAGGGGCCTGAGGTGCCGGTTAGGACTGCCGCAACGATTTGAATGTTACTTTGCGAGGCACGTGGAGCCAGGGAGCCAACGTTGAATACAACATTGTCTGGATTGGAAGGGTTGGCGTCGACGGCGGAAGCTGGCACAGCCACGAAAGCGTTGTTAAGCGATGCGCTGATCACTCTCAGCCCGTCTGGGATGTTATCAACTACGACAACTTCCTTAGCTTCGATGGGGCTATTGTTGATCGCTTTGAGCGTATAAGTAATCGTTGCTCCTTCGGTCGTGTTTGCAGGACCGAATTTTTCGATGGCGAGATCGAAGTTAGGGTTCAATCCGACATCGATAGAGTTATCGGTATTTGCGTCCGTATCACCGTCTGTGGTTGGTGCTGAGCCAGGGGTCAGGACAACTCGTTTGGTAACCGCTCCGCCTCCTACGAGTGTAACGGCCGTGTTGGCATTGTTCGTCGTATTGGCTGGAACGACGGAACTGACGCTGTAGCCGGCCGCAGGATTACCATTGGCGAATTGTGACGCGGGAATGATGACGAAGTAAGCGCCTTGGGGGATGGGTGCAAACGCATAAAGCCCAGTGGTGCTTGTGGTGGTCGATTGTGGGGCTCCTAAGGATGTGATCGATTGTTGATCGATCCCTGGGCTGTAGATTCCGTCGTTATTCGAGTCTTCGATAAGTTGCAATTGAACGTTTGGCACGCCAACTTCTGGGTTGGTTCCTGTGTTGTCCCAGATACCGTTGTTGTTGCGATCGGCGAATACTTGGTTGCCGATGGCCATTGCGGTGAGGTTTGCCAAGTTGACTTGTCGGGTTGAGGGACCGACGGTGCTGAAGGTGTTGACGATCGCGTCGGCGGCATCCGGTCCTGTGACTTCGATTTCGATAGCGCCAATACTTGCGAAGTTAGCCCCTGAGCCGGCGAGCGAAGTGAAGTCCGAGAATGGGACAATCAGGTCAGCAGTCGCATTCGCTCCGGAGGTTGTCGGGATCGCTACTTCTCTAGAAGAGGCATTCGCACCGCTGTAGACGCGGATGGTCAATCGCGTGCCAGCTTCGCCACCGATTTGGAATCGGAACGCGTTTGCTGATCCGGCGGAGGTTAGGTCGAGGTTATTCAAGCCTGTGGAGTTAAGGGAAGCAGAACCGTCGAGACCATCGTAGGAAACAACTCGTTTTCCGTTAGCTCCGGCGCCGACATCGAAGACGAGTTCACCGGGTTTCGGCGTGCCGTTTGCAGAAACACTGATGGAGCCTGCTGTTGCATCGACGAAAACATCGCGTTCTCCTCCGAGGGCTTCTGGAGCCGCGAGGATCGATGAGTTTGGAGTTGCACCGGGGAAGTTCGCGTTGACGACTTGTTGTGTTGTGTTGAAGGTGTCGATGACAATTTTGTCAACGATGGCGATATCCGCGTTGTTGATAGTAACTTTTTGAACGCGTTGAGCGAAGCGTTGGGTAAAGCCGCTGGGTTGTGTGTTTTGGACGACGAAGTAGTTCCCGACGGATTCCGCTGTTAGGGTGTAGCCCCCGTTTCCAGCTGAGGTGGCGGAGTCTTTAAGAGTATCTGATGGCCCGTAGACACCATCACCGTTGTCTTGGAAGAGTTGCACAACGACGCCGCTTAGTGGCGTATCGCCGGGGCTGAGTTGGGTGTCGTTATTGATGTCGTGGAATACGGTCCCTTGGATGTCTGCGGCAAAGAGTTCGCGGCCTTCAAGCAATTCCATTCGGAGTCGGCGACGCGCGGATTCTCGGGCTTCATTGCGAGCGATCGAGTTACCTTGAAGTGCGTTCTTCAATTGCTTCCAGAAACCAGCCATGGCAAACCAACCTTTGAAAGGACAGACTTATGATGCTTTGAGTAAGTTTCCGCCGAACGTGAGTAGAAACCCACCTTGTGGCAAAAGCTAACCGTCCAGCTTGCGACATAAATAGACACAAAGGCTTGCATCGACACGGTGGGATGCAAGCCTTCGAAGATTTCCATGTGGGAACGATTGCGCCGAGTTTACCAACGGTACTCGATGCTTACCAACGGTACTCGATGCCGGCAGTAAGTCCTTGGACCCAATAGTTCGTCTCACGGACTGTGAAACCAGGTCCGAGGTAGGAATTCGTTGGGATGGCTGGCGGGAGCAAGTTCGTGTTGACGGTTGTATCGATTTGATCGCCTGGTCGCAGGACGCTTGCCCAGAAGATACCGGTGTAGCCGACGTTAAGTTTGAGCCGTTCGGTTAGTTGGTATCCAAGGGTTGTGCCGAATTCTGGGACGACTCCGAATTCATTTCGGTCAACAACTCCGATATTTCGTCCTTGTTGAGCAAGCAGCCCGCCGTTCATCGGGGTCGCATCGCGAGGGATACGCGTGCTACCTTGGATTTCCAACCATTGGCGGTTGATCCCGACACTTACTCGCATCAAGGAGTCGAGAGTCCAGAATCCGCGTCGACCGATCCATTGGAAACCTAGTTCCATCCCGTTGAACTGATTAAAGGTTCGGAAGTTGTCTTCGATCAAGAAGCTGCCAGGATTGTTTGGGCTCAAGGAAGTTAAGTCTTCGGTGACGCTTAGCGACTCATCGAGTTGCATAAATCTCCAACCGAGTGTTGCATCGATACGGGATTGAGCAGGGATAGGTCCGCAATCCCATGGCGAGCAAGACTCTTTGGTCGAGCAGCACAGGATGTGACGGAATCGTACGGCGGCGGCATCCAATCGCGATGTTGCATCGACTCGAACTTTTCCGCTGACGAGACCTGGGAAGGCGACCAATTCAGCGTCTTGTAGACCGGTGATGTTGTTGTAGAAAGGGCGGGCAAGGATCGGTGTTCCAGTCGAGGATTGCTCGAACGATTCGGCTTGTTCGGCAAATCCAAAGTATTCGCCTTCTGCACCGAAGTCAGGTCGAACTGCCGACCACAGACCCACACGAACTCGGATTCCGCTGATGCTATCGGTAAAGGCTTCGTCGTTGCCGCCGTACAGGACATTCGCTCCGGGCAGAACTCCAGCGAGTGCTTGTGAGGTGCCTGCGGGGGAGGTTGAGACCAAGGCAGGCATGTTCATGCCGCTTGCGAAAAGTCCAAGGTAATCAACGCTGACCCAGCCGTGAGATGGCAAGCAGATGCAAAGTTGTCGTCCAGGAAGATCTCCACCTGGGTGGCACAGATCAACTCCGAATGGATTGCCGATTCCGCACGAAGAGCAGCTTGGCTCTCCGCAGCTTGCGCATCCTCGGGAGTGCCCTGCATGTCCGCCGTAAACGGTTTCGAAACCGTTCGCATCGTACATCATAGGCTCATCGTCGTAGTAGACTTCTCCGTGCGATGCTTCGGGGTAATCCCCGATTACATATTCGCCATCGGATCCGTCGCCACCTAAAACGACTTCGTCGCCGTATTGCATCGAACCATCGTCATATGCATCCGACTCATATACCTCTGCTTCGACGGCTTCGCGAATCGGTTCTTGGAACGATCTCGCGGAAGCTGGTCTAGCTCGAAGACTTTGGGACTGCGATCTATTCGCAGGTGGTGCTGCTGGTTTGGGGGTTCCGGTCACACGTGCCGGAACGGTCGCTCTCGAGGAGGGCGAGGTGGTACGAACTCTGCGGAATTCCTGGCCATTGACATCAACGGCCATCAGCAGAAAGCAAAGTAGGCAAAAGGTAGCTAAGCGATTCACGACAATACTTCCGTTGCGAAAGGCAAGTGAACGGGCCGGCAAGTGAACAGGCCGGTGGGAGTTTCCGGGGGAGGAGACTCCGAGGCTATCTGGTGGTATCGGCACGCTAATCGTCAAACTTGACTCTTTCGGAAAAATTCCCTTAATCGGCAAAGTCAGCCTAGTTTGACTAGTTCGCCGAATGGAATCTTGGTGTGGAAATCATGAATTCATTGTGTTGCGAAGGGAAAAGGCCATTACCGCGACCGTTTAACGCATGTATAATCTCAGCGGATAGAAGCGTAGGGTGGGGCTAGAAAACGCCTTGCGCTTTCCTCAATGGCGTTCCTTTTCGCTTTAGGCTACACTCAACGCGAGTAAAGTGGGCGTTGCGTCTTGATCGCCCTGAATTCAACAAGAAGTCCCATCGGCAACTCCAACCCAATCTCGATCATGAATACAAATAGTCTCGATTACATCGACGACTTGTACGTTCAATTTGTCAACGACCCGACGAGCGTCTCAGAGTCATGGCGGCGATACTTTCAGGAGTTTTCCTTATCCGCGCAGTCGGAGGGAGTTCTCTCGGAACCGGTTGCTAACACTTCTGCCGCACACTCATCGGGCGGCAGTGCAACGGGTTCGAGCACATCGATTGGAAATCCGTCTGCTGCAAATGCCGCAGCGTCTTCGGGCTACGAGGATCGAGGATCGAGCGCTGGAGTGCCAGACGCACTTTGGTTAGCGCGGATGCAAGAGCGCGTGGATCAGTTGGTCCGAGAGTACCGGGTTCGCGGGCACTTGGCTGCCAAGATCGATCCGTTGGGATTTGCAAGAAAGACGTTGCCCGAGTTGGATCCAGGGGCATATGGTCTGACAGAAGAAGATTTGCAGCGTCCGTTTACAGGTCCGAACATCCATTACACGGGTGGTCGGACGCTCAATGACATTATCGACAAGCTGAAGAACACTTATTGTCGAACGATCGGTGCGCAGTTCATGCACATCGACAACAGAACAATTCGAGAGTGGTTGCAGCGAAGGATGGAGACGACCGAGAATCGTTTGCAGCTTTCTCGCGAAGTTCAAACGCGGATCTACACTCGATTGACCGACGCGACACTTTTCGAAGAGTTCGTTCGAAAGAAATACACAGGTTACAAGACGTTTTCGCTCGAGGGGTCTGAGAGTCTGATCCCGTTGCTCGATTTGTCCCTTGAAAAAGCGGGTGAGCAAGGGGTTAGCAACGTCGTGATGGCCATGGCTCACCGAGGCCGATTGAATGTGCTTGCGAATATCATGGGCAAGCGAGCTCAAAGCATTTTCTGGTCCTTTGATGATCCGAACCCGGAGCTTTTCCGCGGCGGTGGGGACGTTAAGTATCACATGGGTTACAGCAGCGATTGGACCACGAGGGGTGGCGAAAAGCTGCATATTTCCTTGTGCTTTAACCCAAGCCATTTGGAGTTCGTCAATCCGGTTGCTTTGGGGCGCTGTCGAGCTAAGCAGGACCGCGATGGCGATGTGCATCGAACAGATAACTTGACGATCTTGATCCACGGCGATGCGGCGTTTATCGGTGAAGGGGTTGTTCAAGAGACTTTAAACCTCAGCGAGTTGCCCGGCTACAAGACAGGTGGAACGCTACACGTGGTGATCAACAATCAAGTTGGGTTCACCACCGAGCCTGATCAGGGTCGAAGCACCACGTATGCGACCGACATCGCAAAGATGCTTGAGATTCCTATTTTCCACGTCAATGGAGAGGATCCTGAAGCGGTCGCTCAAGTCGTTAGTCTTGCGATGGATTTCCGCAAGCAATTCGAGAAAGATGTTGTCATCGACATGTATGCTTACCGGAAACTGGGGCATAACGAGTCGGATGAGCCTCGTTTCACGCAACCGCTGATGTATGCGGCGATCGATTCGAAGAAGGGGGTTCGTGAGACCTATCTGGAACACCTGCTGAGCATGAACGGCATGACGCGTCAGGAAGCTGATGCGATTTCGGAAGCTCGTCATCAGCAACTCTCGCGGGAGTTCGATTTAGCGAAGAGCGAACCGTTTGTATACGACTTGCAAACGATGACCGGGATATGGGAAGGGTACTACGGCGGTTTTGAACCCGTGGGCGAACCGATCCAGACTGCGATTCCTAAGGAACGCGCGGCAGAGTTGTTAGCCAAGCTCAGTCAAGTTCCTGTAGGCTTCCATGTCAATAAAAAGGTTGCGAGAGTTTTGGAAGACCGCCGCGACATGGGGCTCGGGAAAACCAAGTTGGACTGGGCTGCTGCCGAAGCGGTTGCTTTTGCTTCGTTGGTCACAGATGGGCATCCAATCCGAATGACGGGCCAAGATGTCGAACGCGGAACGTTTTCCCATCGCCACGCGGTATTACACGATACGGACAATAACGCACGCTACATGGCGTTGGGGCATTTGCAGCAAGGGCAGCCTCGTGTGGAAATCGTTAACAGCCCCCTTTCAGAAGCGGCCGTCTTGGGTTTCGAGTACGGATACAGCTTGGATTGCCCGGAAGGCTTAGTTGCATGGGAAGCTCAGTTCGGGGACTTCTGGAACGTTGCCCAGTGCATCGTCGACCAGTTCATCACAAGTGCCGAAGACAAGTGGAAGCGTTTGAGCCGGCTTGTCATGTTGTTGCCCCATGGGTTCGAAGGGCAAGGTCCCGAACACTGCAGCGCGCGGCTCGAGCGATTCCTGTTGCTGACCGCTGAGCATAACGTGATCGTTACCCAGCCATCCACACCCGCACAGTACTACCACTTACTGCGTCGACAAGTGAAATCGAAATGGAGCAAGCCTTTGGTGGTCTTGACCCCAAAGAGTCTCCTGCGACACCCCGGTTGCACTTCTACTCTCGATGAGATCTCTACGGGGCACTTCCGGAAAATTCTTCCAGATGACCGGCCCCAGGGATCTGCAACAAAGCGCGTGATATTCAGTACAGGAAAAGCCTACTACGATTTGTTCGAGGAGCGAAAGCGGCTGGGATGTGACGATATTGCGTTGATGCGTATCGAGCAGTTTTATCCGCTTGATGTTGCCGACGTAATGAAGTCTTTGGAGTGCTACGCCAAGGGTACGCCTGTAGTGTGGTACCAAGACGAACCTAGCAACATGGGTGCTTGGCAATTCGTTAAAATGCGTTGGGGGGATGAGATTATGAAACGACATACTCTGTCGCTGATCTCCCGGCCTGAATCAGCAAGTCCTGCAACCGGCTCATTGCGTTCGCACAAGCTTGAGGAAAAGGAAATCCTTGCTCAAGCGTATGCGCCGTAGCGATTGTGTTCTCAAGCGTAAGGATCTAGCTTCATAGATGCTGCCGAAGCGCAGAGATTACGAAGTGAAGATAATGCGAATTGCATAGATTACGAAGTGCAGAGGTTACGATGAGTAGCGATGCGGTTGGTGGTAAGTCGAGCAGTGGCAGTACGCACAGTAGCGAATCGAAACCCAATCAGTCGAGCCTAGCCGGAGCATTGCGGATCTCCGATGAGCGCGACGGGTTCCATCGACCCGTCGATGTGCAGTTCGATTGCCTGCCTCTCCGAAGTGTTACGCGGTTAGATCCACCCCTAGATGCATCGCCTGGGCTTGTGGCGAAGTGGAGTCGGATCAAACAAGCGATTGATACCCACGGGACTCACAATGCATATTACTTGCACAATGCGTTTTGTCGTTTCTATGTAACGAATAATCCGTCTGCGGGGATGATCGCCTTTCGATTCGAAGGAGTTCTCTTTACCGATGCGACCGATACAAGAGCGGTCAATACCAAGCTCAACGTTACGCTGGATCAAGAAAATGTTTCATGGTTGGAACAGCATGTCGTGAAGTGGTTCGCTGAAACGGTCTCGCAAGCGGTGATTGAAGAGTTCAATCGCTTTATTTCCCACGGAGATAGCGAGCAGACGAAGCGTCGGTTGGAAAAACTAGAGCAATCTTTACAGCAGTCCGGCGGGTATCTCGGTATGGGGCTTTGATCTATGAGTCAAGCAGTCAGCAGTACATCACCGGGGAATCCCACAGGGAATCTTCCGGGAGCTCTTCCGGGGAATGCTCAGCCAGACCCGATCCGTGATTTTGTTCGTACTGCTGCCGTGCACATCCGACGCACGGAACTCTTTTACGGTTGGATGACGTGGCTTTCGGTCCTGTTATTCACCCTTACTGCTTTCGTGTTGATTGATCATTGGTTGCTGGAGATGAGCCAATGGATGCGGATGGCCATTTGGGGGGCGCTGGCGGTTTGGAGTGTTGGTTGGTTTATCCGCAAAATCATTCCCCCGATGTTCTACAGAATTAATCCCGAGCACGCAGCTCGGTTGATCGAAAAGCAGATTCCTGATAGCAAAGATAGCCTTATCAGTTGGCTTCAACTTAACGAAGTATCGGCTACTCCGCCCAAGAGCGTTTTGAATCAAATAGGTCGGTATGCCTTTAAATTTCTTCGAAGTGCCGATGCAACGCAGGTTGCAGATACCGCCAACCTTGTACGTTTGAGCGCTGCCTTCTTCGGTTGCTTGCTATGTATAGCAATCTACTTTTTTGCCAGTCCGAAGAGCGGTTGGACGAGCGTTTCTCGCCTGCTTTTGCCTTGGGCTAATATCGCTCCCGCTACGCGCGTTCGATTCGTCCAAATTACGCCCGGCGACACAACTGTCATGCAAGGCTCTACCCTTCTTGTGGATGTTACCCTCCGAGGATTACACAAGAACGAAAAGGTGCAATTGCAGTACGACCTCTCAGATGGTCAAGTCCAGGGCGAACTGGTGCCGTTGCGTGAAGAGATTCATGGCGTTCATTATAAACTCGAGTTCGGAAAGAGCTTCGGGGGGATACATCAACCCCTTACCTATTGGATCATCGCAGGCGATGCGAAGGCAGGTCCGTTTCAAGTCGATATTCAAGTTGTTCCATTAGTAGCCATCGACCAAATTGAATTGGTGTACCCTCCTTACACGAAACTCAAGTCCCGCACTCTGATCCAGCAAGGGCAATTGGAAGTTCCTGAGGGAACGGTCGCGAGCATTACTGCATTGGCCAACCAAGATATGCAAAAAGGGAGACTTGAGTTTGATCCTGTACTTCAAGGCAAGTCCTTGTTGAGCGTTGGCGAGACCGTGGATATGGTCGTCGACGCGAACAAGCTTACCGCGAGCTGGGTTGCCAAGGTCGATCCTACGAATCGTAAGAAAAGAGAATCGACCTACCGTGTCAAAGCAACCAATTCACTTAATGAAGCTAATCACGATCCAGTGATCTACCCGGTGAAAGTAATCCCTGACTTGCCACCAGAAGCTGAGTTTGGAAGTGGCATCGTCGGGCCCATCGATCTACCAGTCAATGAGAGTATTTCGATCGAATTGCTTGCTACCGATCCCGATTACGGTCTTACCCAAGTTGGAGTACTAGGGCTTGTAGAAAATCGCTTGCGACCCAGCGAACCGAAGCAATTGTTCGCAGAAACTTTGTTCGAAGCGACGGAGGAAGAACCTCTTAAAAGAAACTTGGATTTTGTGCTCCAACCCGAATCGATGTCGCTGCAACCAGGCGATGTTTTCGATCTCGTTGTGGTTGCCAAAGATAATTATCACGTGCCCGGCTCCCAGCAATTCAGCCCACAAGTAGCCCAGTCTAGCCCGCTGCGAGTGCGCGTCATTGAAGCAAGTCGGCAAAACGCTCAGGATGGTAGTGCTGAGCAAAATAATCAAGCGAAGCCTAATGAGGGGACCCCTGCTGCTGAGCTTGGAGCAGATGCGAACAGTAAACCTAAGACTGAGAAAATCGATTGGAACAAAGTTCCGCAAAACAATCCTCGTGATCCTGGAAAGAGCAACCGCAACAGCAGCAATTCGAAGTCACCTCAGGATGATCCGAAAAAAGCTAACCAAAGCTCTGAGCAGCAGGCTCAAGATCCGGGCATGGGTAGCGGAGGCGAATCGGGCAATCAAGCTTCAAAGAAAGCGGACGACTCCGCAAGGAATCGCAATGGCCAACAGCAATCCGGTGGAGGAGGCAATTCGTCAGAGGATTCGCAATCTCAAAACTCCGGTGAAGGAGGTGAATCCGGTGCTCAGGAGAACTCTGGAGGTGAATCCTCGACATCCAGTTCGAACAATTCCAAGAATGGAAGCCAAAAGCAATCTGCAAAAAATCCGAGTTCGCCAGCAGCGAACTCGGACAAGGATGCTTTCGAACGCATTCAAGAATTCATGAAGGAGAAGAGTGGTTCGGCGGATACTGATCCTTCTGAAGGTTCGCAGGATCGAAATTCGAAAGATAACAACAGCGGTCGCGCGTCGGAGTCGATGAACTCGGATTCGTTGAGCAATGATCCTATCGGTGATGATCAAACTTCTCCAGCGAGTGAAGGTAGTCCTCAGGCAAGCACCGAGAAGACTGGCAGCGAGAAGACTGGCGGCGAGAAGACTGGCGGCGAGAAGACTGGCAGCGAGAAGACTGGCAGCGAGAAGACTGGCAGCGAGAAGACTGGCAGCGAGAAGACTGGCACCGAGAAGACTGGCACCGAGAAGACTGGCACCGAGAAGACAGGCACCGAGAAGACTGGCACCGAGAAGACTGGCACCGAGAAGAC
>JBJONT010000207.1:0-20121 GCA_046051705.1 Planctomycetota bacterium
ATTGGATGCTTCGGAGGAACTGCCGTTGATGCGTCGCATGATTCGTTCGGTCGCTTCTCGCGTCGCGCGAGGAGCATCGAAGATTTCAGGTAGAAGCCCATCTATCAGCGTTATGTCGTTGAGAATAGCGTCGTCGAGCATCGGCTCGTTCGACGCGAGCTCTTCTGGCGAGTTGGCCTGGTGATGTGGCAATTCGGGCGTATTGTCACTGTTGGGGATGGTCATGATGGTTTCAGTTTTTCCTCGAGGCACTCTCGCAGTTGGGCTTTGGCTCGTTGTTGCAAGTTCTTCACACCGTGCGAGGTGATTTTCAGCGACTCGGCGATATCTTCGCGAGATGCATTATCGGCATAACGCATGCGTAGGGATTGTTGGGCGCGGAGTGTCAATCTCGAGAAACATTCGGTGAGCGCATCGATGACTGCATCGCCGCTGAGATCGGCACCCACCCAACGTGTCCAGGTGCGATCGAGAACTTCTAATTCGTCGGTCGCAATCATCTTTCCCGCCTGCTTCCTTGCCGTGACCATTAAATGGAATGCGACACGGCGTAGATAAGCGGCAGTTGAGTGTGGGTGGAATTGTTCAAAGGGGCGTTTGAGCACGGCGACGAACGTTTCTTGGGAGATATCATCCGCCAAATCCGCCGAACACCCAATCGCTCTGAGGTATCGCCACACACCTTGGTAGTGAGTATCGATCAGAGCTTTCGGATCCCAATCGGACGGATCGAACGGCGTATCGCGATTCGATCGTTCTTCGGGCACGCTACGCGAATAATCCCTTGATGAGTTTTCCGCTGTTGGCGATTTTCATCGGCCGACCATTTCGGCTCGTGAAGGTCGTCTCGAGCGAGATTCCCAATCCATGGCAGACGGAGGCCATGAGGTCTTCGGAGGAATAAGGTTCGGTAGTAACGTCCGTTCCATCTTCATTCGTTGCACCGATGGCTTGACCACCCTTGACTCCCCCGCCACCGACAACGACGCTCCAAGCTCGAGCCCAGTGATCTCGACCGGCATCGGCGTTGATGCGTGGAGTTCGGCTGAATTCGCCCATCCAAACGATGCAGGTGTCTTCGAGCAAACCGCGTTCGGAAAGATCGGAGGTCAACGCGGCCATGGCTTTGTCGAGCACTGGCAAGCGGTCGTTCTCGAGTGTCCGGAAAATGTTCTGGTGATTGTCCCAACCACCCAAGTCGACTTCGACAAAAGCCACACCTGCCTCTACCAATCGACGAGCGAGCAAGCAACCTTGTCCGAAGCCGTTTTTGCCGTAACGCTCTTTCATATCCTCCGGTTCTTTGTCCACTTCGAAGGCTTGCATTTGCTTGCTCGTGAGTAAGTCAAAGGTCTTGCCGAGGACTTTGCGGTGATCTTCCAGAACGGTACCGCGCTTTTGGTTGATGAAGGAGTTTTCGATGGTTTCCAAAGCGAAACGGCGTTGGCTTAGTCGATCGGAGTCGACGCTCATTTCCAAGTTGCGAACCCTACCGTTGCTTGTGACGTTGAATGGGGCCCACGACATGCCCAAGAAGCCTGGGCCTTCGCTGGCTCCCCCGACGGAGACGAACGGGGGAATTTCAAGTTCGGAGCGTTGCGAAATCAGTTCGTGAGCGATGACCGACCCGTAGCTTGGGTAATCCACGTTCGCATCGGGAACGTAGCCTGTATGCATGTAGTATCGACCGCGGTTGTGGTCCGCTTCGCGGGTGCTCATCGAGCGGACGATGGCCATGTGGTGCATTTGCTGCGCCATCAATGGCATATGCTCACTGATCTGGACATCGCCGGATGTGCTGATTTGTTTGAAAGGCCCACCGTTGTCAGTACCAGGTTTGAGGTCCCAAATGTCCATGCTGGATGGTCCACCACCCATCCATAGCAAGATGCAGGACTTACGGTTGCTCTTGAGCGTGTCGGCATGTACTCGCAGCGAATGTCCGAGCGAGAGTGAAGCACCCATCATGGCGCTTGCGCCAGCCATGTGGGACATAAAGTGTCGTCGGGACATCCCGGAAGGAGTAGCGTATCGGTTCCACATAGTTTTACCTCGGTTCTATAGAACGGTCTGGAAAAGGTTGTTGATGGACGATTAGTGATTGAAAATGAATTCGTTGCTGTTGAGGATAGCCCACCACATGTCTTGCAACATGCCGCCGACTTCCGCTTTGCGGGCCGCGAGGATTTGCGAAGCCACGGCTATCTCTTCGGGGCGTGGACGGCGACCAAGACCTGCGATGAACAGGAATTGGACTTTCTCTTGCGGTGTTCCCTTCGAAGTGCTCAATTCGTGAAGCCAAGTGCCGGGCTCAAGGGAAATCGCCGAACGGATCAAATCCCCGTTGAACATCATCAAGCTTTGTGGAATCGAACCATTGAAAGTGGTCGTCTCGTCCCCTTCGTCTGTACCGAAAGCTACTACGAATTGACGCATCCATTCTTCGCGACGACGTTGCTGTTCGTCTAGACTTCCTTTTCGGTTTGCTTGGGTCGCAACAGACAGTGAAGCGAACAGTTGCTCGGCTGTCATCTGCCTTGTGTAAAAGTGGCTAAAGCGAGGCAATTCGCCCATTGCTGGATCATCGGAGTCGTTGTCTTTGGTGATTTTCGAAGTCAGCTGATAAGCCTTCGAGAGGGTGATCCATTGAATGAGTTGTTTCAAGTCGTAGCTGGAATTGCGGAAGTCCTTCGAAAGTGTCTCGAAGAGTTCGATGTTTACCACTGGGTTGTGCGGTCCAAGATCATCGATAGGTTTCGTGAATCCGTATCCGAGAAAGTGTGCCCAAACGCGATTGACGATGGCTTTGTCGAGGAAGTCACTTTCCATCATCAAATCGCCAAGCTCTTTGCGGCGGTTGACTTCGGATAGATAGCCGCTCTTGCCGATCTCGGTGCCATCGATAAAAGTTGGATAAGCGACTTTTCTGACGCCATTTCGAAGGTCGTAATAAATCTCGGCTTTCTCTGGGTGGGAGCCTTCTCCGGCAAAATCTTCGTTGATCAGTTCAATTTGGTCGATGTCGTCTGTTCCACGCATGAACTGTCGCAAGGCGCGAGTTTGTCGAAAGAACGCGTTGAACTCCCAAAACTTCTGTTGCTTCCACTGATTGAAAGGGTGGTTATGGCACTGTGTGCATTGGACTTGTAGTCCCAAGAAAATTCGCGATACGGCTGCTGTTGCTTGTACACCTTTCTCTTCGTTGACTTTCATCGCAAGGAAGTTCGCTGCACCATTGAATTTCTCAGAACCGGGTTTGGTCGTGCCCGTTGCTGTCACCAATTCATAAACCATCGTGTTGTAGGGCTTGTTGCTCGCGAAGCAATCTCGCAAGTACTTCTGCATCCCGGCGCGATTGGTCAGCGATCGTTCTTCCATGCCACCATTGCGACCGATCAAGATGTTTGTCCAGATCGTGCCCCAGTGATTTGCGTATTCTTCCGTGTACTGATCGTCTTCGAGTAGTTTGCGAACCAGATTCACTCGCCGATCTGGGGACTTGTCCTTGGCAAAACTGGCAAACTCTTCGAAGCTTGGGATGCGTCCAATAATGTCCAAGTAAACGCGGCGAACCCACTTGAGGTCCTCTTCGACCGGCGATGGGCGAATCCCAGCCTCCGACCAACTCGCTTCCAACGCTTTGTCGATTTTTTCGACTTGTGGCGGAAGTGTCGCACGACGCGTTGGACGAGCTTCCTCATTGCCTTCTGCTACTTGGCCGAAAGCTGTTTGCCCATTAAAGGGGCTTAGCATCGCACCGATCGCGAGCAAGTTTGCCAAGCCGATCGTTGCGAACGTACTTGCGAGGCGAGTCCAAGCAACGGCGGTGGAGTCGAATGAGCGACGATTGTTAAGGAGTTGGGTTTTCATAGTCACTGCGAAGTTGTGGAAGCAGTTTTCGTACACGTTAGTGAGCCGTTTTGACAGGATAGTCTTCGGCATATGACTTATAGGTAATTCGATCGTATGTTTGGGACAGACGCTCGCCAGTCACATGTAAAGCATTCGGTACATGTAGCTCACAGTGAATATAGCACGCGATGTGTAAGGCACGCTGTACACATCGCACACTGCACTTAAAGCATATACCGGCAAGGCATTGTACTCATTCTTTTGGTGGAAAATGAGTTCATAAGCAGTATTCGGGTGCGGATTTGATGTTGGATTGCGCAGAAGGTTCGCCGGTAGGTCCCTGATCGGCTGGAAAATCCTCCGTCCTACAAGATAAATGCGGGTCGGTAGTCGGCTAATTCGCCGGCGAATAAGTTTTGCAAATGCATTGTTTTTTCGTTTTCTGGCTCGCGTAAGGTGACTTTTTTTCCTTTGTTGTCTGATTGAAGCGAATTTATTAGCCCAAAAACATAGTGGGGCTTATTGAGTCTCCGTCAGTTGTCTATTAGCCTATCGACTGCAAGGTCGGGTTGTGCTGTTGCGTGCTCAGCGGGAGGTTCGCCTTGTGGATGTTTTGTTTCCCCTAGTTTGTCATCGCTAGCGTGTAGGGCTCATTCTCTCATGTTGTCAAAGAGTACTTCATTTCGTTATCCCATGAGCCATGGTCTCTACGGGGTATTTACCATTCTGTGGCTCATTGCCTTCGCCACCATGTTCGGGCTCCCGAGTGCCTTTGGGGCCAATGAAGTTTCAGCAGAAGGGAGTGTTGCGAAAGTGCACGGCGAGGCAGACTTGGTCCTTCCCGACTTGGGTAGCTCCGAGTTTATGGGGGTCTCTGGACGCTTGTGGTTGATGGGTGGGTTGGCGATCTGTGTGGCAGGGTTGGTTTTCGGCTATCGGATTTTTAATGAGCTGAAAAACATGCCGGTTCACAAGAGCATGTTGGAAGTCTCGGAGTTGATCTACGAGACTTGTAAAACCTACTTGGTAACCCAAGGGAAGTTCCTGGCGATGTTGTGGGTAATTATCGCTTTGGTGATCGTGGCTTATTTTGGCTGGTTGCTCAAAGAACCAGTGCCTAAGGTGATGATCATTGTCCTCTTCAGCGTCATCGGGATCCTTGGAAGTTACATGGTGGCTTGGTTCGGGATTCGGGTGAACACATTCGCTAATTCTCGGACGGCCCATGCAAGTCTGCTTGGGTTGCCTTACGCGGTCTATGCGATTCCGCTCAAGGCTGGGATGAGTATCGGCATGATGCTCATCAGCGTCGAATTGCTGATGATGCTTTGTATTTTGTTGTTTCTTCCTCGCGATTATGCAGGAGCTTGTTTCATCGGTTTTGCGATCGGAGAAAGTCTCGGAGCGGCTTGCCTGCGTATCGCGGGGGGGATCTTTACCAAGATCGCGGACATCGGCTCGGACTTGATGAAGATCGAGTTCAAGATCAAAGAAGACGATGCTCGCAATCCGGGCGTTATCGCTGACTGCACGGGCGATAATGCAGGGGATTCGGTCGGGCCGAGTGCCGACGGTTTTGAAACCTACGGTGTGACCGGCGTGGCTCTGATCACGTTCATCCTTCTGGCTATCAACAAAGATTCCGCTGGAGCTGGTTACGAAAGTCTTCAAGTGAAGTTGTTAGTGTGGCTCTTCGTGATGCGGGCGATGATGATCGTCGCCTCTGTCGCGGCTTATTACTTCAACGAGCTCTGGACAAAAGCGCGATATGCGGATTCCCCGAAGCTTGATTTTGAAATGCCACTGACCCGATTGGTATGGGTTACAAGCATTGTCTCGATCGTATTGACCTACGTCGTCTCTTACCTTTTGATTCCCGACCTCAACGGAAATACAAACCTTTGGTGGCAGCTCTCGACGATCATCTCCTGCGGTACGTTAGCTGGTGCCGTGATTCCTGAGTTGGTCAAGGTGTTTACTTCCACATCCTCGGCGCACGTCCACGAAGTGGTGACAAGCAGTGAAGAAGGTGGAGCTTCTTTGAATATTCTCTCCGGATTGGTTGCCGGGAACTTCTCTTGCTTGTGGCTCGGTGCAAGTATTACTGCACTTATGGCAGTTGCTTACTGTATCTCGACCATCGGCGGTGAGAGTGGACTGCTGGGGGTGATGAAAGCCCCAGAAGTATTCGCCTTCGGATTGGTGGCCTTCGGGTTCCTTGGCATGGGGCCGGTGACGATCGCGGTCGATTCCTATGGTCCGGTGACCGATAACGCCCAAAGTGTTTTTGAACTCTCGTTGATTGAAACGATTCCAAACATCGAACAAGAGTTAAACCGGGACTTCGGACTCACCGCGAATTTCGAAGCCGCAAAACACTTGCTTGAAGAAAACGATGGTGCGGGGAATACCTTTAAAGCTACTGCGAAACCGGTATTGATCGGGACGGCGGTGGTGGGTGCAACGACGATGATTTTCTCGATCATCATGAGTTTGACCAACGGTTTGACTACTGACATCGAGAAACTTTCTCTGATGCATGCCCCGTTCGTTTTGGGCCTCATCAGTGGTGGTGCGATCATCTATTGGTTTACCGGTGCATCGATTCAAGCCGTCACTACGGGAGCATATCGGGCAGTTGAGTTCATCAAACGCAATATCAAGCTTGATGGTTCGACGAAAGCCAGCATCGAAGACTCGAAGAAGGTCGTTGAGATCTGCACTCAATTTGCCCAAGTTGGGATGTTTAATATTTTTATGGCGGTCTTCTTCGTCACCCTTGGGCTCGCATTCGTCGAACCCTTTTTCTTCATCGGATACCTCTTCTCGATCGCGATCTTCGGGTTGTACCAAGCGATCTTCATGGCAAACGCCGGTGGTGCTTGGGATAACGCGAAGAAGATCGTAGAAGTCGAATTGAAGAAGAAAGGTAGTTCACTGCACGATGCGACGGTCGTTGGCGATACCGTCGGCGACCCGTTCAAGGACACCTCGAGTGTGGCGTTGAACCCTGTGATTAAATTCACAACGCTCTTTGGACTACTCGCCGTTGCCCTCGCTGTTCAAATTCAGCAGACGCAAGGTGCGTCAGTTACCGCCGGATTCGCTTGCCTATTCCTTGCAATCGCGTCTTACTTCTTGTGGCGATCCTTCTATGGAATGCGCATCCGAAAGTCACTGACGGATGCTTAGGGTTGCGTTGACTTGAGCATTGGATTTCATCAATGAGTCGATTATTGCAATGAATGTCGAGCAAAAGCCGATGTGTAAGCGGGTTGTACGGACCGTACGGATCGTACAGCTTATGCGTGCCTAAAACACGGCAGTTTTGACTTGTAGCATTCGGGCGACCTTGGGACATTCATGGGTTTTTTCCAAGAATGTGTAAGGTCGCCCGACCTCTTAATGGGGGTACGGAAGCTTCTGCCCGTTTTGCCCCCTTTCGGGCCTGTTTTCTTGCCTTTGCTATTTGGCTGGGCTATTCTTAACCGTCATTCTTATCTTGATAGAAGTTGCTTCTCGCCCCTTCCGTCGAATTTATGCAGCTTGTTTTTTTTCGAAGGCCTCGTATGCGACCGAACGCTTCTCGACGCTTGCACTCTGCAAAACGCGTCATGTCCCGTCTGATTTTCGAATCACTTGAAACCCGAACTTTGATGGCTTCGGATCTGTCGTGGATGCCGTCGGGGGCCGGGACTTGGACCGACCCTTCGGGCCAAACCATCGGAACGATGCCTCTTCCGGATCAAAGCGCTTGGGAAGCCGGCGCTCGGCCTAACCAAGGTGGAAACGGAGATGGAGATTCAGGCAATGGGCCATCCTTCGCCCCCCTGTCTGACACTTTTAAATTGCACAGTCGTCCGACGGCTAGCAAAACAGTCTACATGGATTTCGATGGCTTTACTGCCGTAGGAACTTCATGGAACCGAGCTTACAACATTCAGCAAATCGTCTCGCCGGCTTTTGATCCGGCTGGCAATGGAGCTGCCTTTACCGACGACGAGTTAAGGACCATTCAAGCATCTTGGCAACGAGTGGCGGCCGATTTCGCTCCGTTCGATGTCAATGTGACGACCGAAGATCCAGGCGAGGATGCTTTGGTTAACACGGGTGGAAACGATTCGCGTTGGGGTATACGCGTTGTGACGACACTCGATAACTTCTCCGGACAACCGGTTGGAGGTTTTGCGTACATTGGAAGTTTCCGTTGGGGGTACGAGCAGGCCGGTGCCTCGGATACGCCTTGCTACGTCTTCAATAGTTTTTCGCGCGACGTGGCGGCTGCGGTTTCTCACGAAGTCGGTCACTCGCTCGGTCTTTCCCACGATGGAACGAACGATCAGAATCCATTCCAGAACAATGCCCAGTATTACGACGGCCACGGAGGAACGGGTGAGAATAGCTGGGGGCCGATCATGGGTAGCGGTTACTATCGCAACGTGACGACTTGGGATAACGGAGTCTATCTTGGGGCCAATAACGGGGGAGCAAACGCAAACTACAACTCGGGCCCTAACGATTTGTCGGTAATCACCAGTTCAGAAAACGGTTTTGGATTTTTGCCTGACGATCATGCCAATGCGATCGAGTTCGCAAAAGAGATCTCCGGTCCTGTCGATGCCACAGACCGAATCGCATTGTCTGTATTCGGTACCATTGAGCAAGCCACCGACCGCGATGTGCTTTGGTTCCAAAGCGGTTCGGGGACGGTTAACCTTTCGATCGACCCTTACGTCACTCAAGTCTGGACCAGTCAAGGTGATGGTTCCTATACGGACTCGATCGATAGCGCACTGTTCACAACAGGTTTTTGGCCCAACAACCAAGGCTCGAACTTGGATGTTCAAGCTACCCTGTACGATGCTGCGGGAAATGTTGTAGCAGTATCGAATCCGGACGGATTAAGAGCTGGTTTTTCAAATCTCGATCTCTCAGCGGGTCTGTATTACATCGAGATCGATGGCGTTGGTTTCGGGGATCCCCAAGCCAATCCGCCAACTGGATACACCGATTTCGGTAGCCTCGGCCAGTACATGCTTACCGGCTCGATTCCGGTTGCCTTCGGAGTGGCACTATCATCTACGTCCCTATCTTACGTCGAGAACGATCCTGCGTTGCCTTTAACGGCCACAGCGAAAGTCATTGATATCGTGCCTGGTGACTATTCCAACGGTGCTTTGAGCGTTTCGATGAAACCGCAAGCGGGCTCCACGGACTTGATCTCACTGCGCACGGGTGGCACGAGTCCATTTTCTCTCCAAGGAAACGTATTGGTCTACGAAGGCCAACAGATGGGAACGTTCCTTCGAAGTTCCGATACTGAGTTCGTGATCTTCTTCACTGCGAATGCGACCAAGGAGTCGATTGAGCGACTCGTCGAGCAATTGAATTTCGAAGCTCGCGGTGAAGCTCCTGATACGTTTACTCGAAGCATTCAGTTGACACTTAACAAAGGTGATTTCCGCGGAACAAGTTCAGTTCAAGTGCGAGTCCGATCGGTCAATGACCGACCTTTGGCAACCACCACGTTTATGAACAACATCAACGAAGACGATCGCAGCCCGGCTGGGACAAGCGTCGCTCAGTTGATCGAACGCGGTGTGATCGATGTCGATTTAACAACGGCGATCGGGATCGCCATTGCAGGAGGAAGCTCCAATGGGCCGACGGGGAGCTGGCAAGTTAATGTCGGCCAAGGTTGGATTGACCTACCGAGTGTTTCCAACAGTGCCGCTTTGGTCCTCTCTCCGTTGAGCCAAATTCGTTTTCTCCCTGCTGCGAACTATTTTGGGCCAGCTCCTGATTTGAAATACCTCGCACTCGATCCAACCTACACAGGTGGGTTCAGCGATGCGAACGGACTACTCTTTGTCGATGTCAGCCAAGTGCAAGCCCCTGATTCGATTTCCGCAAACACTTCGGAGATCAAGCAAGTGGTTCAGCCGGTCAACGATGCTCCGTTCGTAGTGCCACCAAATCCATCGGCTAACGGTGTTCAAGACGCTTTCTTGCAGTTCGCAATACCGAATTCACTCTTCCGCGATATCGACGATGCCAAGTTGACCTATAGCGCGTTTACTTCTCCGGGTGTTCCTCTCCCAACGTGGCTTCGGTTTGATACCGCAAGTCAGACGTTTTCCGGAACACCAGGCAACCTCGACGTAGGTATGCGACAGGTTTTCGTCCGAGCAACAGACTCATCTGGAGCTTTTGCGGACTCCCCTGTTGTGATCGATATTCTCAACATCAACGATGCCCCAACGAATATCGATCTTCTTGGCAGCCCTGTTCCCGAGAATAGTCGCGGCGCACGACTCGGAAGACTCTTAGCGAGCGATCCGGATCCGAATGATTCGACAAGCTGGTCGACGAACGATCCGCGCTTTGTCATCCGAGGCGACGAGTTGTTCTTGGCTCCTACCGCGGGTTTTGATTTCGAAGTTACTCCCGTAGCAACCGTCTTGATCCGCGCAACGGACAATGGCACTCCTCCCCTTTCCTTTGAGAAGCTTATTTCGATTTCGGTTTCGGACGTCAATGAGTTCTCCCCAGCCTTGGCCCCGATCTCGCTGAATGTCGCCGAGAATTCTCCTAGCGGAACGATTGTTGGAAGAATCACCGCAAGCGACGCCGATACTGCCAATTCCGTGCGTTATCGTTTCTTCGGTGCTCCGCCATCCCAGTTTTCTCTCGATTCGAACACGGGGATCTTAAGCGTGCGGCCCGGCGTATCGCTAGACGCTGAGACAACACCCTCGATTCGGTTTTTTGTAGAAGCCTTCGACGATGGACTCCCGAGCCTTTCGACTTGGACATCGGCAATTGTGTCCCTGACCGATATCAACGAGTTCGCTCCATCGATCCTTACATCGTCCTTGAATGTGTCCGAAGTGCAATCGATCGGCGCACCGTTTGGGCGAGTCCAAGCTACCGATGCAGATCGGCAAGCGATTCTCTTCTCGCTTCCTGCAAGCGAAACACGTTTTGCAATCAACCCGACCACGGGCGAATTGAGCGTTGTGCAACCTGGGACACTGGATTTCGAGAAGAGCGCAACGGAATTCGTAACCGTGATCGCCACGGACACCGGTACACCATCGTTCCAATCTGAACGAGTGATTCGCATCCAAGTTCTCAATGCGAATGAGCCACCGACGAGTGTGTCCGTTGCGAACGGACGAGTTCCTTCGAATATCCTCGGTTGGAACTTGGGAGAACTCTCCGTGAGTGATCCCGATGGGCCGACCCCCTACTCTGTTATCTCTTTGGATTCTCGCTTTGAAGTTGTCAACAATCAACTCAGATTGGTCGCTGATGCCTTCTTCGCGAACAGTGATCCATTGGTTTCGACCGTGAACCTGCTTGTCAGCGACACTCTCGGTGGCCTAGTAAGGCAACTTGCTCTGCCCGTTGAACGGATTGCAAACCCAGCCCCATGGCGAAATAGCATCTTGCCTTGGGACGTGAATCGTTCTGGAACGACCGACCCGCTTGATGCTTTGGTTCTAGTCAATGCCTTCAACAAGAACCCAAGCGGTGTGTTACCGACTCCACGAAGTAGTGACTCCCTGAATGAACCGGACGTCGATGTCGATGGGGATGGCCAGCTAACGCCTCTTGATGTGTTGGCGGTTGTCAACAAGATTAATGGGGCTGGAGCGTCAGGCGAAGGATTTGATTCGGCTGCACCCGCGTGGCAGACCCAAGAGAGTTTCCAAGCAAGTCCTACGGACACTTATTTTGCTCTCTACGGTACAGCGTCAGATTTAAGCGTAGAAGAGTCGCTTACGGGGCGGCGAGCACCGCGAGCGCGCCGTTAATTAACTGCGGCGACAAGAGTTCGCAAAGAATATGATCAAGCGTCTCCAGGATTCACTTCGTGAGTCCTGGAGAGCTAAAAGAAAAAAGGCCGGCAAAAGCCGGCCTTATCAGTGCGGTCGAGAGGGCTCGAACCTCCAAGGTATTTCTACCACTAGCCCCTCAAGCTAGCGCGTCTGCCAATTTCGCCACGACCGCAGTTTAGGGAGCAACCAGGTAGGTTGCCCGAGGAATGTTAGGAGTTTACGCGCAAAGAGCCAATCGTCAAGGGGATTGGCTCGAGGTCGGTTAGTTTCAATCTTGAAAAAATACGCGTTCAGCGGTTTGTGCCAAGAGGGCCTTCTTTTCCCCCTCGCTCAAGAAATCGGCATGTTCCAAAACCAATGCGATGGAATCGGCGTACGTGTGCGGAGCTTGAACTTGGTATGGGCAATCGGACGCCCACATCAAACGGTTGGCACCGAAACTATCGCGCAAGCTTCGAATCATCGGAAGCAAATCCTTGTAAGGGGCTTTTTTCTCTCCCAATGCATAAAAAGCCGAAGTCTTCACGTACGTGTTTTTGTACTTGGATAATTTCAAAAGTGCATCCAAGTCTTTTCGATTGACGGTGCCGGTCATGCCGATTCGGGAAAAGTGATCGATTACGACGGTCGTATCGGGATATTTTGCGACCATCGCTTCGATGCCAGGTAAAGCATCTGGATCGGAAAGCAAACAAGCGGCTTGATTCGTCTCGGTACAGATCTGGAAAAGTTCGTTTACTCCTGAGGAGCTCGCCCATTGCGAGACGTTTTTGGCGTTTGCATAGAGCCGGTAACCTCTGACTCCTTCTTTACGAAGATTGGTCATGGTTTCCCGAAGCCCACTTGCGTCGTGATTTACGATCCCGACCCCTCGGAAATATTTCGGATAACGCTTGATGCAGTCGAGCATGTATCGATTATCAAAACCGAAGAAGCTCATTTGGATCAAAACCACACGTTGCACGAACGAGGGGCGGGCTTGTTGGAGAAGCTCTTCAGGAGTGAAGGATTCAGGGATAACATCTTTGGCCGTGAATCCCTCGGATAGCGGGAAATCACTGTTCATTCGGGGCCAGACGTGCGCATGGGCATCAATCCAGCCGACTTCGTTGCCTTGGGTGGCACCTGCAACTTGCGATGGGAAGAGTTGATGGGTGTTGCAGGCGGCAACAGCGAGAGTGGAACTCGCAGCTGAAAGCCAAGTACGTCGTTTCATGGAAGGAACTCCTTCATCAAAAGTTGATAGTACTCGCAAGCATGGCGGACTTGCTCGATGTCTACATACTCTACTGCGGAATGGGCTTGGTCGATACTACCCGGTCCGAAGATGATGGTGTCGATTCCCAGCAGTCGGATTTTACTCGCATCGCTACCGAAAGGGACTCCGTGCATCGTGTCGCAATAGCCAAGGCGTTTGAGCGTTTGTGCGGAAGCTTGTGCGATTCGCGATTCACTGGGAGTCTCAAAACTTGGGTCGACCAGCAGCGGGGGATCCATGATGAATTGGGAGTTTTGGATCCTACCCATCGCTTCGCCCAGGAGGGCTTGGTACTGACCTAGAACATCAGAGATGCGTTCGCCGGGTAGCACTCTACGGTCGATCTGAATCGAGCAGCGATCCGGTACGAAATTTACTTGTACTCCCCCGGAAATCAGCCCGATGTTGGCTGTAGCAGCACCCAATAGGGGATGGTGATGAGTCGAAATGTTATTGTGGAAACTGCGAAGTATCAGAATTAGCTCCGCCATGTGTTCGATGGCATTGATACCCAAATGGACTTTGGAGCTATGGGCCGAGCGGCCGATGGCATGGATCTGCCATCTCAAGACCCCCTTGCTCGCAATCACAGTCTTCATTTCGGTCGGTTCGGCGACGACCGCTGCGTCAGCTTTCAAATCCTCACAGAGTTTATTCACTCCCGTACAGGAGTGTTCTTCATCGACGACGGCGGCCATGATCACGTTAACCGCCGGGGAGGTACCGGTGGAGTGCAAATGGGCCCCGGCTGCCATCATACAAGCCAAGCCGGCTTTCGTATCGCAACTTCCTCGGCCGTAGAGTTTTCCATCGCGCTGCGTTGGCTCCCAAGGTGCAATGCTCATCCCGTCGGTGCTTACGGTGTCCATGTGAGCTTCCAGAAGCAGTCGCTTTGAGGAGTCTCGTCCCGGTAAATAGGCGATGATGTTGTCGCGTCCTGGTAAAACATTCTGCCGCTCGCACTTGATCCCGAGTCGTCCCCAATATGCTTCGATGTACTTGGCGAGTTCCTCTTCTCCTGGCCCGTTGGGATAGAACGAGTTGACGCTGTTGATTCGAACTAAGTCTTCGAGCAAACGGATCGGATCGAGCTGCGCAGGTCTTTCCGGTATCGTGCCGGGCCTTTCCGCATTCGAACCAGGGTGAGTATTGTTATCATCGATCGAATTTTTCATCGAGCTGCTCCCTTTGGTGATGGCAATCGCAGTGTTGATGGCGATCGCAATGTCAATCGCGATCGCCGTGTTGATCGCAATCTAAGAATCCATTCGCGTCGTTGTTGCGCATGACTATAATGCGAAAGCATCGATCACCTCAATCGACGAAATTTGGGAAAAGAAATCGGACAAGTAATTCGAATTGAACAATGAATTCGAATCGGACAAGGAATTCGAATCGGACAAGGAATTCGTAAGTGCACGGCTCGCAAATACTCTTCGAAGATAACCATCTGTTGGTGATCAACAAGCCCGCGGATTGGATTGTCCAAGGAGCTTCGACCGATCAACGCTCACTTCTCGAATCGGCACGGATGTATCTAAAGCACAAGTACCACAAGCCCGGGAATGTCTATTTGGGTGTGGTAAGTCGACTGGACGGTCCTGTAACCGGGGCGGTTCCTTTTGCGCGGACGAGCAAGTGCGCTGCGAGACTCAGCGAGCAGTTTCGCGAGAATGTGGTGACGAAAGAATACTGGGCGATTGTCGAAGGGGCACCGAGTCCCATCGCTGGTTTGCTTGAACACCAGCTTATGCGCCGTCCGCATGAGACGCGAACCCGCGTGGTTGACTCAAATGAACCCGATTCGCAAACAGCGAAGTTGGCTTATCGAATCCTGGCTTGCTCCGGTTCCCATTCGTTATTGAGTTTGAACCTAATTACAGGACGCAAACATCAGATCCGCTGCCAACTTGCAGCAATCGGTTGCCCGATCCTTGGAGATCGCTCATATGGGTCCAAAGAAAGTTTCCCACAAGGGATCGCATTGCACTGCCGACGATTGGAATTCGAACACCCAACGACCAAGCAAACGGTGGAGATTCAAGCTGAAGTGCCGCTGTACTGGCCTTCGTGGGTGAGTCGGACCAAGGGTACGAAAGTGGCTTTTGTGCAACCTGTTGACGAGTCGGTTGCGGAATAAGGGAGTATGGCCTAATGGAAGTTGGCCAGAATTACATCGTCGGCAGAATCGGACCGGCTATGCGATCGAGCGATACCTAGCAACCGAAATATCGGGTAAAGTATCGCTTATCGCTTGACGGTATCTAACACCCATCGGATGCCCTCCCGATATCATCCTGAATCATTCTTGAAACGGGTGCGGCTGCTTTTCGTATTTCATCACCGTTGTGGTTCGTTTTGAGCAATTCCAATGATGCAACAAATCAATTATCTCAAACCTGCTGTTGGAAACCTTGGTCGCGAGTCACACCCCTGGCGACGTTGCCTGGGTTGTCTAGCCTTGGGATTGCTGATCCTCTCGGGACAGTCAACCCAAGTCTTCGGTCAGTTAGCCGAGCCCGATACGGTCCCTGTAGAGAACGGCAAGCAACTCGATGCCAGCAAGCTTGTCGGTAGCGAGCAGATTACTGAAGGAAGAGTAACGGCGACGATTTCGTTCCTGGCCAGCGATGAGCTTGGTGGCCGCGAGACGAATAGTAAGGAATTTGAAATCGCCACGGCCTATGTCGCTTCTAGGTTTCGCGGTGCGGGGCTTGAAGGTGGCGGTAAAGATGGTAGCTATTTTCACGAGACGCTTGTCCCGCAGTACCGTGTCCCAGAATCGGTGGTTTTTACAGGCCCGTCGCGAGCCGAACCGCGATCCGAACCGAATTCGAGTTCAAATCCGACACAGACCGCTACAGGCAAGCCGACTGAGAAAAGCGATCGAGCTCCGATCGCGCATTACGGATTGCTCAATGCGGGAGAACAAGCAGTCGAGATCGAAGGGGTTGCAACCGATGTTTCACTCGATGCTTTTCAAGCTCCTGAAGCAAAGATTCCTCCGTTGGCAGGAATCATCCGAGGGCGTTTTGAGACGACAGCCAAAGGTAGCCGTGCACTCTCGCAGTTAACGCGGTTGGCAACACGCTTGAAGGAAGCCGGTGCTGCAGCACTTTTGCTGGAATGCGATCCGGAGAGTGAATGGTACAAACAAGCGGAACTGGCAAGAATGAAACCTCGGATCGAGAAGATGGGGGGAGGAGATTTACCGATTTTGCTGATCTCGAATGCGACGTCGACCTCCGGGACTCTTCAATTAAAAGTTCCCGCGATGCAGCGAGAAGAGAAAAAGATGAGAAACGTTGTTGGTTTGCTTCGCGGAACCGATCCAGAGCTCAGTCAACAAGCCGTTTTATTTAGTGCCCACCTGGACCATTTAGGATCGAATCCCAACTTGCCTGGCGACGGCATTTTCAATGGGGCTGATGACGACGCGACGGGAGTAACAGCAGTACTGACACTTGCCGATGCGATCGGGGCGATGACACAACGGCCCAAACGTTCGGTGCTGTTTATGACTTTCTGGGGAGAAGAGTCCGGGTTGCTCGGCTCTCGCCAATTTGTTTCGACCCCATCTTGGCCTCTGGAAAAGATTACCGCTAACATCAACATCGAGATGATCGGGCGTCCAGAAGGTGGAGCGAATGGAAAGATTTGGATGACCGGCTGGCGCGAATCGGATTTGGGCGTGTTGATGAGTGAAGCGGCCAAGCCGTATGGATGCGAAATCTTCGAACATCCCAAGTTCAGCGCTATGCTTTATCGCGCAAGCGATAACTGGTCGTTCGTTGAGAAGGGAGTCGTCGCCCACAGTTTCTCTGCTGGTTCGCTGCACGCGGACTACCACAAAGTTACCGACGAATGGGAGCGACTTGAGATCCCTCACATGACCAAAGTCATTCGCGGCCTGTGGGTAGGCGCGATGCCACTGCTGGATGGTTCTCGTTCGCCAGCGAAACCGCAAGCGACCGAGAAGTAGTCCACCAAAATTTTCCAATAGAAGTCGAACTCGATTTAGAAAGATATTTCCAATGGCCGTCAAAAAGATTTTGTTTCTCGTTGGGGACTTTGTCGAAGATTACGAGATCATGGTTCCGTATCAAATGCTTACGATGATCGGGCACGATTGCCACTGCGTGTGTCCGGGTAAAGTTGCAGGAGATTACGTTGCGACCGCTATCCATGATTTCGAAGGGCATCAAACTTACAGCGAGAAACCCGGGCACCGTTTCGTTCTCAATGCGGATTTTGATTCCATTGATCCGACCCAATACGATGCACTTGTTTTGCCAGGCGGCCGTGCACCGGAGTACTTGCGGCTCGATCCTCGTGTCTTGGAGTTGGTCAAGCACTTTGCGTCGGCCAACAAGCCGATTGCAGCGATCTGCCATGGTCCGCAAATCTTGGCTGCTGCCGGGGTGCTCACTGGCAAGCAATGCTGCTGTTACCCAGCAGTTCAGTACGAAGTTTCCTCCGGAGGGGGAACTTATGCGGCACCTAACGAACGATTCGACAGTGCGCATGTCGACGGAAACTTGGTAACTGCCGCCGCTTGGCCAGCCCACCCTGCTTGGATTCGCGCTTTCGCAAAACTCTTAGGAAGCACGATTCAGCCCTAGGCCGACCCAGTGCGGGGTGGGTCGTTCGGCGGAATGTATTGCCCCTGTTTAGGTGGGTTTAAGAAATCTTCTTCGATTCCACAAAGGAATTTTAACCTCTGTTTCTGGCGAATTGGGGGGGAATCGTCCCCCTCGTGTTGCTACGATTCGGCTGGAGCCGTATCATTCAAAGGCGATTTCGCCCTGGAACTTCTTTGTTGATCGACCGAGAGATCTCCGGAACAACTGAACTGACCGAGACTCTAAAGATGCAATGCTTCGACGCGGTGCTTGGGATCAATGCTCAATAGCGACAGGTACCCGGCCAAAACTGCAAGCTTGACTCATCGTCCTCTGGACTGAACCTATGAAAAAACAGCGATCTGCTTTCACCCTCGTCGAACTTTTGGTGGTCATTGCCATTATTGGCATTTTGGTTGGTTTGTTGTTACCTGCCGTGCAAGCAGCACGCGAGGCTGCGCGACGAACTCAGTGCGCAAACAACATCCGGCAAATGTATCTCGGTTGCACCAACTTTGAGAGCGCCTATCGCAAGTTCCCATATGCCCGAAAATACGACATCTGGGATTCGTATACTTGGACAGCGCAGATCCTCCCCTACATCGAGCAAAACAATGTCTACCTGGGGTTTTTCACCCTTGGGGCTATGCCCTACGCGGCCACTTATCCCGGTCCGAACGGACCAATCGGGGATGATCCTCGTTTGAAGGCCTCCAGGCATACTCGGATCCCAATCTTCATGTGCCCAAGCGATAGCAAGCAACCCGAGAACGAGATGACGACGAATGCATATGGTTTTGTTCGCGGAAGTTATCGAGCTTGCGTTGGGACAGGGGATATGTACGGAAGCCCGACCGATGCAACATCCGGCCCTTGGGGAATGGGCTTGTTCAACGTTATGCCCAATCAAAGTGTTGACACCGGTGCCGCCGTCAAGACCCTTCATGCTCGCTCTCGCGATTGTACCGATGGACTATCGAATACCATGTGCCTTTCCGAAGGACTGATGGCCAATGTTACGTGGTGGGGTGGCGTCATGGGTGAGATTCATTACGGCAATATGGGTGGTTCCCTTTTCTCAGCAACTCTGACTCCGAATTCCACCGCACCGGACCGTATCCTCGGTCCGTGCCCTCAAGATGTTAGCGACGCGCGATACAAAGCTCCCTGTTTGAGCTTGGGCGGGAGCGCATGGTGGACAAGGTCTGGGCAGTTGGCTCATGCTGCCGCTCGCAGTTTGCATGGCAGTGGCGTGATGACCTGCTTCGCCGACGGTGGTACGCGTTTCGTTCCGAACAGTGTTGATACTCGGGTGTGGAGAGCAATTGCAACCGCCGCAAACGCAGAGAAGGAATCTTACGAAGAGTAAGTCTCACGAAGGTTAAGTCGCGGTGTTTTGTAATCTTGTTTTTGTGACCTTGCTGTTGTTCGTTTAGCTAAATCGCCCATCATAAGCCTTGGATCTCGTTAATGAATAAGCCTCCTTATTTCCTTGGTGCCTTGCTTGTTGGGTTGTTGGGACTGACCGCCATTGGTTGCGGGGACCCAACGGCGAGCGTTACAGGGTCAATCAGTTACAATGGAGCACCCATTACCAAAGGGATGGTGACCTTTACCCCGGATGGAATTGCTGGAAGCGTCGTTGGGGCAGAAGTAGTCGATGGCAAGTTCTCGGCCAAAGGTGTAGCGCCCGGGAAGAACATTGTCCAAGTGATCGCTGTTAAAGAAGTCCCATTCGTCCGAAGTTCGGAAGAGATGGCGAAGATGGCGGAATCGCAGAAAGGGAAGACGGCCATCGAAGGGCTGATCGATCCCGCTGATATCGTCCCAGCCAACGCGGTTGGTAATAACGCGGCCCATAATTTTGTCGAAGGCTCTAATACCCTCGACCTTGCACTCACCAAGCCATAGGGTTAGGCTTGGTTCTGTCGGATCATCTCAGATCCTTGAGTCCGTTCTGAAACCTCTTGCGCTGAAAGTGAAGCGTCATCATGTTCCCAATCTCCCCTTCGTCCCTGTCTCGCTCGTTTTGGATTGCAACTGGTTTTGCAGCCTCCGCCGGTTTGCTTGCAACTGCTGGTTTGCTTGCAGTCAGTCTTTCGGGCGTCTCGTTTGCAACCACACAACCCGCAAATCCACAATCCGCACAAGCACAAAAAAGTACCATGCTACGACACGTTGTTTTGTTTCAATTCAAAGAGTCCAGTTCCAAAGAATCTGTCCAAAAGATCGTCGATGCATTTCGCGAATTGAAGTCCAAGATTCCTCAGATTGCCGACTTTGAGTATGGTGTGAACAACAGTCCTGAAGGTTTGAACAATGGGCTTACCCATTGTTTCTTTGTGACGTTCAAAACTGAAAAAGACCGCGACGAGTATCTCCCTCACCCTGCACACAAGGCGTTTGTGGAGTTGCTCAAGCCGCATTTGGAGAAAGCGACCGTCGTAGATTACTGGGCAGCTCAGTAATGCTCGAAGGTTCTGTGCATGTCCTGGATGGATCGGTCTTATCTAGGATAGATTCCGGGCGGTTTTAAAAATCAACC
>JBJONT010000208.1:0-11016 GCA_046051705.1 Planctomycetota bacterium
ATGGAAGTCTTTTATCACGCAAGTTTTCTTGCATATCACAAACGCTCCAGCTTTTCATCGAGCTTTTTTCCACACCTATCTGATGTTCTGCTTACCTGAATTTTTAAAGGAGTTCGTTGAACTCGGCTCTGCGGATCCACGCTTTTACGCGGTTTCCCGGTAGGCGACTCCCAAGCATAGCAGGGTTCGACGCAAATCATCGTCGAATGACGCAAATCGTCGTCGAATAAATCAACGTCGAATAAATCATCGTCGAATACTGTAGGGAACCGGAAACTCTGGTCCGAAACTAACTTTAGGAGTTCGCGTTCGACTTGGGAAGTTTTCAGAATCAAATAGAATACGCGTCAAAGAATTTTGCTGACACTGCGTTGTCAGCCTTGGCAGCGTCTTAGGACTTCGAGGGTAAAATGCGAGTATTGGTCGTCGGCAACGGTGGACGGGAGCACGCTTTGGCTTGGAAAATCAGCCAAAGTCCGCGGCTTAAGCGACTTTGGATTGCTCCCGGAAATGCCGGCACGGCTCTTGAAGGTGAGAACGTTGATATCGCCGCTGACGATATTGCAGGAATTGTGGCTTTTTCGAAAAAAGAATCGATCGACTTGGTCGTCGTAGGTCCTGAATTGCCCCTGTCGTTGGGGCTCGTCGATGTGTTGGCCAAAGAAAAAATCAAGGCCTTCGGCCCTTCGCGGGCCGCCGCACAACTCGAAGCCAGCAAAGTCACTTGTAAGCTTCTGTTGCGTCAAGCCGATGTTCCGACCGCCGAATATCAATCGTTTCGCGATGCCGACAGCGCGATGCGCTACGTAAAAGCCCGGTATCCTGGCGAACGTGATAAGACCCCTCTGGTCGTCAAAGCCGACGGGCTGGCAAGCGGCAAAGGGGTCATTGTCTGCTCGCGTCGCGAGCAAGTGCTTGATGCGATCGACCGGATGGGGCGTAAAAATGAGTTCGGAAAAGCTGGGCTTCCAATGGTCATCGAGGAAAGACTTGAAGGACAAGAAGTAAGCGTATTGGCAATTACCGATGGCCGAACCATCCTTCCCTTGCCGGCGGCCCAAGACCACAAGGCGGCTTATGATGGAGATCAAGGGCCGAATACAGGAGGTATGGGAGCTTATTCACCTACGCCGGTCATCGATGAAGAGCTGCTTGCTACCGTCGAAGATAAGATTCTTATCCCGTCGATCCACACTATGAAACGCAATCGCAAGCCATTCCGTGGAGTCCTCTACGCCGGTTTGATGCTTACGCCGACCGGCCCCAAGGTCCTCGAATACAACGTCCGCTTCGGGGATCCAGAATGCCAACCCATTCTCATGCGACTGAAGAGTGACCTTCTCGATATTCTCGAAGCCACGGTTGACGGAAGGCTTGATGAGATCGACACGCCGGTTTGGGATCCTCGACCTTCGATTTGCGTGGTGATGGCAAGTGCTGGGTATCCCGGAGAGTACACCAAAGGAGAAGAAATCACGGGGCTTGAAGCTGCTGCGAACGTTCCGGATGTCAAGGTTTTCCATGCGGGGACGAGCCGCAAGGATGGCAAAGTTGTGACAACCGGCGGACGGGTTTTGGGAGTCACTGCCCTGGGCGAAAGCTTGGCAAATGCCAAGCTCAACGCATACAAGGGAGTTCAAGCCATTCGCTGGCCTGGGGCTTGGTGCCGCAAGGACATCAGCGACAAAGCTTCTGCATTCATCCGAGGTGGCGAGTAATCTCGCACGTGGAGTATTCAGCGTGCTGGCAATGTCGCACGCTTTTGCACGAGTCTGACACCGTTAACTAGCCCAACACCGTTACTTGCAAGAGATATATGAGCATGCCCGCGAAATATCCAAGCAATGCTAACGGCGTGATCGTGCGAACGTACCACATGAAGTCGATGTGCTCGAGCCCCATGGCCGCGACTCCCGCAGCCGAGCCGATTATCAAGCAGCTTCCACCGGTCCCTGCGCAGTAAGCCAGCATCATCCAAAAAGGATCGTTTGCCGCAAGCCCGTACATCTCGATTCCAGCCGCCACCAATGGCACGTTATCGACGATGGCAGAGACGAGTCCAATAATGGTCGCGACAATCGTTCGGGAGGGCACGGTTTGATCCAGCCAAGTTGCGAAGCCATTCAGGATGCCAGTTGCGCCGAGTGAACCGACAGCTAAGAGAATTCCCAAGAAAAAAAGGATACTTGACATGTCGATTCGCTGTAATACGGACAGTACCCCGGTACTCGATCGTGTGCGCTCGTCGAGCGTGTGACTGATCCATTCCGAAGCAAGCCAGAGAATGCTGAGAGCCAAGAGCATCCCCATGAATGGAGGAAGGTGTGTCCATGCCTTGAATATGGGCACGCTTAGCAAGCCACCTACTCCTAGCATCAAAAACAACCACTGGTGCCATGGCTTAAGGTTTTTATCCAAATGCCCCTTGTGCCCACCTGGCGCTGCTTCTAAGTCCCCTTTGACCCAACGAGTCATGGCCAATAAAGGGAGCAGCAAGCAAGCGACGCTGGCAAGAAACAGGTTGCTTGCGGTCTCAAGTGTACCGATCTTACCTTTGACCCACAACATCGTTGTCGTGACGTCTCCAATGACTGACCAAGCTCCTCCGGCATTGGCTGCAATGATCACAAGCCCAACAAATAGTTTCCTTGTCGGACGATCATGAACAAGCTTTCTAAGCAGCGAAACCATGACGATGGTTGTAGTTAGGTTGTCAAGAATTGCGGAAAGGAAGAACGTAAGCCAGCCGATGGTCCAAAGTAGCTTGGTCTTGCTCTTGGCGCGAATCCGGTCGGTTACCAAAGCGAACCCTTCGTGTGCATCGACCAACTCGACAATCGTCATCGCACCCATCAAAAAGAATAAGATTTGAGCAATCTCAGCAAGCGTGTGAAGAAGTTGTCCTTCGATCAAATACTCTCGGTTCAAGTGACCTTCGCTGGCATGCCCGATCTTGCTGGTGAACCAGCTCGGTACGGAACCTTCAGGCATCATCCGGTCGATGTCCAGTATGTATACCGTCCAGCACAGGACTCCGATTAGCAAGGCCGTGGCCGCCTTGTTGACTCGTACCTGATGCTCCAGCGCGATACCTGCGTAACCAAGAATAAAAATAGCAATCAACAGCAATGTCATTTGTATAGCTTTCCAAAATCAGAAGGGTGTTTGGGTTCGGCATGCGAGAACCTTCAGTCAAGCCGAAGGAGTCACGCGCAATACCCTGCGGTTATTTCATGCTCAGCACCGGTTCGGGCGTAATGTGGTGCGGAATTTCGATGATGCCCCGCGCAGTATGCAATACCCCGCGCATAATTCGATTCTCCGCGGTGAGTTAAAGCTACCAACCGCCACCATTGGAAATGAAAAGCACAAGGTAAATCGCATGCTCAGAAGCGTTCGCACGAAACCACTTTGAATTGGGCCGCCGAGTTAGCATACGAAAGAATGATTTACCTTAGAGGGGGCGCTTTCGAGGGGGATCCAGCCCCTCGCCGGCGATAATCATACATGGAAAGAACGAACTCCGTTAGAGTGTTTCGAAAATAGGGGCTTGCCCAAGAACGGTTTCGTTGCTAAGCTACCCCCCCTTGATTATTCCTATTCGTGGCTATTTTTCTGAGGAAGTTTTCCGTGGGCGTAAAGAAAACTGGGCGTGGACGACGCAAAATCGGTCGCAAGAAACGACGGATGCGAGCTCGTATTCGCCACCGCAAGAAATAGTGCACGTTAAGTTGTGCATGGAATTCGCCTGCACCTCTGTGCGAATTGCGAATTTCCAAAAATGAACTTTTCAAGCTTCATTCCCAAGCCTAATTCGTAGGCTTGAATGCTAAGCTTGTCTTTCCCTAGGCGAGTTTCTTTCTCGCCTTTTTCTGGGATGGCTGTTGATTCCTGGCTAAGACGTTTCATTTTCCCGAGTCAGATGCTGATTTTCATGCGGATCTCGCAGGTGTCTCTCGTAAGGAAGGCGAAATATTAGAAAATCTTTGGGTCTCGTAAGGAAATTTACTTGAGTTGTCCCGCTACATTCCGCAGAATATCCGGCGCGTTCTCGGGGACGCGTTCGGGTTCTGGTTTGGCAGACGCCCGAACGTGCACGCCCACTGCGATGCCGGTCTCGGCGCGTTCCTGGGGCGTCTCTTCTCTCTTTGGTCGCTGCAACGCTCTATTTTACCCAGTCGACGAATTCCCTATTTTTGGCCTAAATTTCTTGCAGTTTTGATCAATTCGGAAACTATACTAGCAGGCTGTATTGAGGCTCTGTGCCGATGAGGATCTCGGACGAATGATTTTGATTGCCCGCACTCCAGGCGTCATTGAACCTGTTCGAGGGGCGATCTCCAGTTGGGTAATTAATCCCGGGGCTGATTGTGCGAATGATGAACTTACTGAACTTTCAGCAAACCATGCGAAATCACTTGGTGAATTGCAACAATCTAAGCTTCGAAAAGCTGGCGAAAGTCATGCTCTTCGGCCTGCTGGGGCTCCAGTTCATCGGAGGTGCTGCGATAGCCCAAGGACCAGCTTCTGACTCAGGGCTTGGACTCGCCAGCCGAAAGCTTGTCGATGGAGTTCTTACCGTCGTTCCACCCGATCAAAACGCTGCGGATACTGCCTTGGGGCCCTTCGATTTGGACTTCGTCGCAAAGCATCCGGAACTCAATTGGACTGCACCTGATTTTCCAAACAACCAGCCTAATTTTGCTTCTCCCGCCGAGACGCTTGTAGCTCAGTCGAAAAACATAACGTTTCGGCACCCAGTATGGGGACTAGAGTTTGCTTTCAAGCCGGTCCGAGTGATCGACGTTGACATTCCCAATGCTACGGGTGTGATGGAAAAGAAGTCGGTTTGGTATTTGTTGTATCGCGTTCGGTATACTGGGAACGACTTGCAGCCGGCAATCAGCAATCCATCGGATTCCGAAGCTGTTCCTGCTGAACCCAAGCGAGTGCAGTACGATTCGGTTCGATTCATACCCCGATTTACCTTGATTTCCAAAGAGCGACGCATCGCGATGGATGCCCAACTCCTGATGCCGGCGGTGCAAGCAATCGCGGCTAAAGAGCGAGTCCCCGGTGGACAGCTTCTCGACCATATCGAAATCGCTCGGAGTGAAATCCCTGTGAGCAAAGGCGGGGAAAACGGGGCGCTTTGGGGCGTTGCGACTTGGACCGATATCGATCCAAGGTTGGATTTCTTCGCCATCGACGTTCGAGGGCTGACAAACGCTTATCAGATCCAAGTTGACTCAGGAAACGACAAGAAATACCTTCGCCGTACCTTAAGAATTTACTTTTGGCGTCCCGGCGATGCTTTCGATGTCAGCAAAGACCGCGTCTATCTCGGTCCGCCAGCCTTCGAAGATCCCACCAGAGTTCAGTACTATTTGAACCAATTCGGTCTCAAAGAACGACTTGATTATCAGTGGATTTACCGCTAAAATTCCGCTCCCTTCGGCGGGGAAACCCCTGCCGAATTCGAGCTTAGGCATACCCCTTAATTGCATTTTTCACGGGCAAATCATGGCACACAAAAAAGGACAAGGCTCCACGCGAAACGGTCGCGATTCGAATGCCCAACGTCGAGGCATTAAAAAGTTTGGTGGCGAACACGTCGCACCAGGTAACATTCTTCTTCGCCAAGTCGGAACCAAATGGCGTCCAGGTCGCAATGTCGGCATGGGTAACGACTTCACGATCTATTCGTTGATCGAAGGAAACGTATACTTCGATCAAGAAGGTCGCCGAATCAACGTTCAACCGCTAGCTAGCTAGTTGTCTGCTTGCACGCGGATTCGTTGCGGTCTGCCCAAAAGAGCCAGCCTCAACTTCTCCAACTGCACACTTGGTCGCGTCAAAGCCCAAAAGCCGAATGCGTGCCTAGTACCTGCCAGCATAATGTTGTTGATCACAGTGTTGATGATTTAAGGGGGGAGTTCAAGCTCTCCCTTTTCGTTTTTATGTGGACTTATCTCTAGGCGAGAAGCTTCGGCGACCTCGCTGCCTCATGGTGTACCGGTATGTTTGTCGATCGCGTTGAAATCGAAGTCATAGCAGGACGAGGCGGAGATGGCTGCATGGCCTTCCGAAGAGAAAAGCACTATCCGCGCGGCGGACCGAGTGGCGGAGATGGAGGTAACGGCGGTAGCGTTGTTATCCGAGCAAGATCCGGTGTGAACTCGTTGGTCTCCTTTGCCCATCAACGCCATTGGCGAGCTGATGACGGTTCCCCAGGAACAGGTTCGGATTGCCACGGCCGAAATGGTAAAAACCTCGTTCTTGATGTCCCTCCCGGAACGGTCCTGATCGATAAAGAAATCGGTTTAGAGATCCGTGACTTAGTGAACGATGGCGATGAAATCGTTGCAGCACGCGGCGGAAAAGGTGGGTGGGGAAACCATCACTTCAAGTCCTCCACGAATCAAGCACCTCGAGAAACAACTTCCGGTGGCTTGGGAGAATCCCGCCGACTAATCCTCGAACTCAAATCGATCGCAGATGTGGGGCTTATCGGTTTACCAAACGCGGGTAAGAGCACGATGCTCTCGCGATTGTCTCGAGCTCGACCCGAAATCGCGGATTACCCCTTCACTACCAAATTCCCAAACTTGGGAATGGTGCAAGTCGACCTCGAACGAAGCTTCGTGCTTGCCGACATTCCGGGGCTCATCGAAGGTGCGGCGGATGGACATGGGCTTGGTCACGATTTCCTTCGTCATATCCAACGCGCCGGGCTCCTCGTTCATTTGATCGAGCCGTGTCCAATGGATCAGTCAGACCCGATCGCGAATTACTGGACTATCCGCAAAGAACTTGAGCAGTACAGCCATGAACTTGCTCAACGTCCGGAAATTGTGGTCATCACCAAAGCCGAGTTGCCAGGAGCAGAAGAGATCCATCAAAAGCTTTCTGCCGAATTACATCGCAATGATATCCAATTGGTCAGCGCCGCGACTGGACTTGGTATGCGTCAATTCGTTCAGCGAATCGCAGAAAAGCTAGCCGAGTACCGTTCTGTTGCATCATGATCCTTGTGGATATCGGTAACAGCGGTTTGCGTGCTGCAAGAGCCGAGCAGATTGGCTTAGGTGTAACCGTCGATCGCTCGGAGATCTTCAAGCTCTCTTGGAGTTCGATCGGAAAAGAGATACTCAAGCATCAACCGCAGCGTTCCAGTATTGCGAACCATCGGTGGGTCGATCCGAAACAGCACGAAGGCTTTCGTTGGCTGGTAGACCAGCTTCATCAACTCGAATCAGACGCATCGCCTGTGATCTGGCGAATTGCCAGTGTCAATCGCGTAGCGCTCGAAGCACTTCAGCAAGCGATTGATGAAAGCAATCGCGAAGCGATAGCCCAACGCCGCGCTGTTGTTCAAATCGTTGATTACCGTCATTGCGGAATCGACGTCGATGTCGATTTTCCTGAACGAGTCGGGATCGACCGAATTCTCGCAGCTCGCGCGGCACTTGCTTGGAAATCGAAACATGGTTACTCCCAAAGCCCCATCATTGTCGTGCAAGCAGGAACGGCTCTTACCGTTGATTGGGTAAATTCCTCGGGAGCTTTTCAAGGTGGAGCCATTCTCCCCGGTGCAGGTCTGGCTCTTCAGTATCTCGCGGCGGGTACTGATCAGCTACCTTGGCTTCCTACCGAATCGATCGATTCGTTGCCACCATTACCCGGAAAGAATACCGAGCAAGCAATTGCGGCTGGTGTTCATGCATCGCTTGTTGGGGGTGCGAAATACCTCATCGAGCGCTACCGGATTTCGAATCGCGAAAGCTCCGATTACCCCACACCGGTTATCATCTCCGGCGGCGATGGAAGACTTGTCCAAGAACACATCTGTGCACCAGTTGCATACGTTGAGAACCTTGTTCTCTTGGGCCTCTCTTTATGCCAAATCCCGTGAAACGACGAAAAAGCGTTGCGTTGCTTATCGAAACCTCCAATGCTTATGCGCGCGGTTTGCTTGAAGGTATAGTCAAGTATCATCGCGAACACGACGCTTGGTCAATCTATCTTCCCGAGCAAGAACGAGGTGCTCCTCCACCTGGTTGGCTCAAAGAATCGAATATCGACGGAGTCATCGCCCGAATCGAAACCGATGCGATCGCAAAGGCCGTTTCAAGCTTGCAAGTTCCTGTCGTCGATGTCAGTTCGGCGCGTCGCGTACCGAATGTGCCATGGATCGAGACTGATGATCAAGCAATCGCCAAACTTGCCTTTGATCATCTTTTCGAACGCGGTTTTCGGAGTTTCGCGTTCTGTGGACCCAAAGGGGTCAATTGGTCGCGTTGGAGGGAAGAACGATTCGTCGATTGTTGCCGATCCGCTGGCGTTGAATGTCAGATCCACCGAACACCCTCTCCGCTACGCAAAAAGTATCAAGCTGGACACACATCTGATCTCTCGAAGTGGTTGCTAGAGCTGGCGAAACCCGTTGGCCTGTTTTGTGCTTACGATATAACGGCGCAGGTCATCCTTGATCATTGCCGAAACCAGTCCATCGCTGTGCCAGAACAAATCGCGGTTATCGGTGTAGACAATGATCCACTGCTGTGCGAACTCTCACGCCCATCGCTCAGCAGCATCGCCCCAGACGCAGTCGGAGCAGGTTATTCCGCTGCGCAGTGGCTTGAGCAAGCAATGCAGGAACGCAGGCAAATCAACGTGGCTGGTTTTTCAGCACCGTTTCGATTGATGCCCCCACTCGGACTTGTCCGAAGGCAATCGACCGATATCAACGCAGTCGATGATCCGAGCGTTGCGAAGGCCTTGGAATTCATCCGGCACCACGCTTGTGATGGTATCGACGTCAATGACGTGTTATCCCATGTAGCCCTCTCACGCCGAATGCTCGAAACAAGGTTCCTTGCTGCCACCGGAAAAACCCCACATGCAATGATCGCTATGATCCGTCTGACCCGGGCTAAAGAGCTATTGCTCGAAACCGACCTGTCTGTCGATGCTGTTGCTCACCGCTCCGGGTTTCAACATGCTGAATACATGAGCGCGGCTTTTAGAAAAGCGTTCGGTGAACCACCTGGAAGATTCCGCCGAAGAAAAACTTCCGCTACCACCTCTACAAAACAACCCCCTTCTTGAGAATACAACCGTTAAGATCGGTAAAGATTGAGCCACCCCGTTTTAATTTTCTTATTCCGAATAGTTTGACTCGACTTTGAGGCGCGCACCGTAATTCATCGCGCAAGCTATCCCAGAAGGTTGTCGCTCAAGTCTCAACTCGCTTCTACCATTTCATTCTCGTAAACCATGTCAGTCATCAAACCCCACTATCTGCTTTTTTGCGAAGGTGACGTCGGATCTGGAAACGGGTTTGATGCCGATGAAGCATGCCGCTGGCGATTTATCCTCGAGAATGTCGAAACTGGACAAAAGACAGATGCTTGTGATTACGAAGAAGCCCTTCATCCGGATCGCATTGCCCTCATCGCGGTCATCCGAGGACTCGAAGCTCTCGATCAACCAAGCAAAGTAACGATGATTACCAATAACCGTTACGTAGCTCGTGGGTTACAATATGGTCTGAGTGAATGGCGGGAATCCGATTTCTGCTGGGAACACTTCGGGTCCATCCAACCCATCAGAAATGCCGACCTGTGGCGACGGGTCGATATTGCCCTGAGGTACCACGAAGTCACTTGCAGATGGATGTCCTACGATCCACAACAAGACCGCTACGAAGGTGATCGACGTGAAGTCCCGGTCGATACGCAACTTCCTGTTCGCACGAAGAGTGTTTCGATCGCTACGGGTGTTTCGATCGCCACGGGTGTTTCGAGCGCTACGGGTGTTTCGAGCGCTACGGGTGTTTCGATCGCTACAACGGCGTCTACATCGAGAAGAGAGCCTAGCAAATCCATCCAGCCGATAGCCTCAGCCACAACCGTCCAATCCCAAAGTTCAAGTCGTTCATGCCCAACGCAAACCCTTACCCCTTCGCCTGTCTGTGAGCTTTTGGAGGAGACTCCCGAAATTCAAAACCCAGTGAAAGCGTTCCTAACCCTTTGTTGTTCCCCAATCGAGATCAGCTGGAACTTGCTTCTAAGCATCGATTCAAAGATCCTAGGGATGCTCAGAAGCTTGTGCTTGATCGATCCTCTTCCGGAAAAGTACAAAACCAAAAATCACACAGATCGAATCCAAGAGTACTCCTGACCTCCTCTCCCGATTGCACGACGATTGACCGGTCGTCGACTTTCGCCATCGAGCTGCCGGTGCTTCCCATATAACCGGCCAATGCCTTTACACACTGGCCAATGCCCTTACAGATTAGTTGAGCCATGACGCACGTTGAAACCAATTCAATTCCACCGCTGCTAACCGACTTCGATCGGTTTCTCTTCGCTAGCGGAAACCACTGGAAAATCTATGAAAAGCTAGGTGCTCATCCACGTTGCATCGGTACCCAAAGTGGCGTTAACTTCGCTCTCTGGGCACCTAATGCTCAGTCTGTTCAAGTCGTTGGTGATTTCAATCATTGGGACGGAAGATCCCATTCCATGGAAAAGCAGATACCTTCGGGAATCTGGGAGTTGTTCGTACCGAATGCCGATGCGGGCATCAAGTACAAGTTTCGTGTTAAGACACTTGATGGTCGGATCATCGATAAAGCGGACCCATTTGGTGTTTATTGCGAAGTTCCACCGCGAACCGCGTCGATTGTCCACCCCTTTGACCAATTCTCTTGGAACGACTCCGATTGGCTCGCTAAACGCGCAGAAAATCGCACGCTGAATCAACCGATTAGCATCTACGAAGTTCACCTAGGTTCGTGGAAAAAGACAACTGGCACGAATCACGGTTGGATGAATTATCGCGAGCTTGCGCACGAACTAGTCGACTACTGCCATAAGATGGGTTTCACGCACCTCGAACTCTTGCCCATCTCCGAACACCCATTTACCGGCTCATGGGGCTACCAAACAACCGGCTATTATGCGGTTACTAGTCGATATGGATCCCCCGAAGATTTCATGTACTTTGTCG
>JBJONT010000209.1:0-13191 GCA_046051705.1 Planctomycetota bacterium
GCTGCTGCGTTGTCTTATCTGCAACGTCATTGGACAAGTCCAGGTCTTGATGCCGCCGGGCTCGAGCGAGCTCAGGCTCAGTTTCTCGGTCACTTACAAGCTCACATATCGAAACCCAAACCGACCAATCGGGCTAAGAAGGAAGACGAGTACATCAAGGAATTGATGATGGAGAATCTTACTGCAGTGGCAACTGGTAAAGGGGATGCGGCTAAGCAAGCTGCGCCGATGTTGATTGCCTTGACATTACCCGCGATGAAAGAGCCTAAGAAGACTTCGGAGTGGCTCATTGAGAAGGCTTTGTGGAGTTTTGGTCAGGTCAAGCATTCGGACTTGAAGCCGGAGGATATACAAACCATTCAAAAGGGTGCGTTAGAGTACACCAAAGCGAGTCTTGATGGTTGGACCGCAAGGTGCGATAAGACCTCGGCTGCTTCCGGCGGTGGTTACATGGGGATGGGCGGGGGTGGACCCATGGGCGGGCCTGGCGGAGGAGCCGGCGGACTGGGGCTCTCCGGGGGACCTGGCTTAGGCAGTGAAGACGGTGGCGGTGGAGCGGGTGGACCTCCAGGGCTGGGGGGTGGAGCAGGTGGACCTCCGGGATTCGGTGGGACTACTTCCAAGAAGAGCAACGTTTTTGAGGATCAGCCGAAGGAAGTTCGCAACGCTCGCCGTATTCTTCAGCAACGGCTTGAGCGAATCCACTACGGCTTAACCGGAACAGGGCGGAAAGGCACGTCTGATCCAGCGGAAGCGAAGGGGCTTACTTCGCTTGCAGATGAAGCTTCGAAGACAAAGTTGCTTGAAGTTGTCGCAAAGGTTGAAGCGTTGCAGGATGAGTTAAACAAGGACACACTGACGAGTTTGGATGTTGTAAAGTCGAGCACTCGTCGTCCGATATTTGATCTCAAGCAAGCGATTGCATCGATTATTGGCGATGATGGAACGAACAAGCCACCGACGGATGAACCGGGTGGAAAAGACCCGGTGGATGACGGATTCGGTGGTGGGGGAAATCAATAACGAATCGAATCCCTAAGGGGAGCAACACCTCGAACCCAATATGTTTTGGCGATGGCTGATCCTCTAGTTCCTCAAAGTGATAATGCGTTCGAGGACCTCGATAAAACCGAGGTTCGTGCGATAGCCGATTCACCTGAGGTAGTCGTTGAGCCTCGAGTTGCGTCGCTTCGTGAGCTTGAGTCCCTAGCTGGCTCATCGCTTGATCATTACTTGATCGAGTCCTTAGTTGGCCAGGGAGGCATGGGGGCGGTGTACCGTGGTCGCGACCAACGATTAGATCGTATCGTTGCGATTAAAGTTGTTCCGATTACCAATCGGAAAGCGGATGCGATGCGTCGCTTCCGTATTGAAGCTCAAAGTGCTGCGAAGCTTGATCATCCCAACATCGCGCGCGTCTATTACGTTGGCGAGACAGATCGTTGGAGCTACATCGTCTTCGAGTTTATTGAAGGGATAAACCTTCGGCAGTTGGTGTTAGATCGCGGTCTGTTGAGTGTTGATGACGCAACGCACTTTACTTGTCAAGTTGCTGAGGCATTGCAACATGCGAGCGATCGCGGTGTGGTGCACCGAGACATTAAGCCCTCCAATATCTTGCTTGGTACCGATGGATTGGCCAAGATCGTTGATATGGGGCTTGCTCGAACCACGGCTTTGGATCGATCGTCGGGTGATCAGACGGCAAGTGGAACAACGCTCGGTACGTTTGACTATATTTCACCGGAACAAGCGCATGATCCACGAGAAGCGGACGTCAGGAGTGACATCTATTCTCTTGGGTGCACTCTTTATTTTCTATTGACGGGGCAGCCTCCGTTTCCGGATGGAACCGCATTGCAGAAGCTGCTCATGCATGGCACGAAGATGCCGGAAGATCCTCGCATCTATCGAGATGACTTGAGCGATGCGTTGATTGCGATCCTTCGCAAGATGATGGCGAAGAAGCCCAGGGATCGGTATCAGTCGCCAGCGGACCTCGCTAGTGATTTGCGGATGCTAGCCAAGCACGATCGGCTTGCATGGGGATCGGCTTTAGCAGACGCGACGTTTCGGGGGCCTCAAGCGAATCGATCATGGTTTGAGACTTTGTTACCTGCGTTGCTTTCCATTCTTTTGATTGGAGCGGTGACTTTATGGTTGTTTAACTCCAACCAGGTTGATGCTGTTTTCCCGATCCCGCGTGTGGAAGTTGCCAGCATGTCGCTTGATGCAAGCAGTAGTGGGGAGACGCAAATTGCATCGCAGCAGTCGACCGGCAAGAATTTGTCGGAGAGTGGCAGTTTAGTGGTAAACGAGGGTGGAAAAGCCAATCCTGATAGTGCGATTGGTGGCAATCCCGCGATTGTCGATGGTGATTGGGCTTACCTGGTAGTAAGCGAATTTGGGTTAAGCGACGAGGAGAAGTCTCGCGTTTTTCCTGATCGATCCTTTGAAGAGTACCGCACCCTCGATGATGCTTTGGCGAAAGCGAGCGCTTATGGAGGAGACTGCAAGATATTGATTTCGGGTAGTTGCGTTATGAAGAAGCCTTGGCGAGCGAATGGAGCGAGCAAGGCAACTACGATTGCGATCGAGTCGGTGCCTGGGCAGCGGGCGTTGGTTGTCATCGACGAAGCGTCGATGCCATCGGGTAGCGTGTCAGATGGATTGGTTTGGTTCAAGATTGAAGCGAACCAAGTCTATTTCAGTCATTTAGATGTTTATTTTCGGCCTGTGCACGATGGCTCCGCAGTGCCCGACAAGGGGCTGGTGGGACTTCGGGGCGGCGCGCGATGCTTGATGGATCATTGCACGTTGTCGATTGAGGATTTAGCGAGTCAAGCTTCGTTGGGGAAGAATCAGGTTCCTGTGTTTCAGGTACATCGAGAGATTGCGGAATCAGGTTCAGCGGGGATCGGTCGTATTTCGGAGTTGAGGATTCAGAATTCGGCCATTCGGGGTGGGTGTGATTTCGTTGCGACGGATGCGTTGGATCGATTGGACTTGAATGTTCGAGAGAGTTGGATTGCTGTATCTGGTTCAATGGTTGTTGCGGAGTCTTTGCGAACGGCGAACCGATCTCCGAGGGTTCGCATGGAGCTCGACGATTCGACATTCATCACGCTCAGCCCATGGCTCAAGGTGGTCTTGAGTCCCGCGAATCCGTACCCTATTGCGGTTGTGCGAGTTTCGAATCAGTGCGTTTACGCAGGAGCGAAGTCGTTGGTGGAGTGGGATGCAACAGATTGCAATGATTGGGCTTTTGCGGCCCAAGCGAAGAAACTGGATGATCTCGGTCGCTGGATTGATTTCAGAGGCTTGGATAATGCCTACGACGCATTGACGCTTGAACAATGGTTGAATGTTCGGATGTCGATGTCTAGCGAGGAGCTTGAAATCGATTCTGACTCGACGTTATTGCGCAATGAGTTGGGGATGGAGGTTTTGGGGCTGTGGTCACAGCGTTCGGGTTGGGAATTGGGCAAGATGCATGAGTTGTTGCCACAACCTATTTCCCAAGGGACACTTGGATTTCGGGTGGGTGCATCCGTCGAGAGTCTACCCGAGTTTCCACGGCGGCCTACTAAAGCTGCTTCAGCCGGGGCCTTCTATCCACCCGGTAAGCTTGCTCCGTGACAAACGGCAAAGTCTTTTTGGATGGAATTTAAAATCTGTGCGCCTTTGTGCATCTTCGGTGTGGCCTAGATACCTTAGTGTATAATTGAAGGTCTTGTCGATTTTGCAGCTGTTGAGCTGTGTGCATTGAACTGCAGGCTTTAAGATTCACGAGCGAATTGATATCGGTCGCAATCGCGAAAGGATGGATAAACATGTCAGGGTTTTTGACGGGCTTGGGAGTGGTTTTCCTTGTTGTTTTGTTTTTGCTGTTTTACGTTGTCAGTTTGTACAACGGTCTTGTGACGCTTAGGAACCGTTTCCAAAACGCGTATGCTCAGATCGATGTTCAACTCAAACGTCGCTACGATTTGATTCCCAATTTGGTTGAGACAGCAAAAGGGTACATGAAGCATGAGCGAGAGACGCTTGATGCGGTCATTCGTGCTCGCAACACGGCGATGGCAGCGGGTAAGCAAGCGGCGGAGAACCCTGGGGATCCAAAAGCGATTCAGAATCTATCCACAGCCGAAGTGGCCTTAGCAGGTTCGTTGAATCGATTCATCGGATTGTCGGAAGCATACCCGGACTTGAAAGCCAATCAAAACATGTTGGCTTTGCAAGAAGAGCTCACCAGCACGGAGAACAAGATTTCCTTTGCGAGACAAGCATTCAATGATGCGGTGACGGCCTACAACACAGCAACGGAGCTTTTCCCAAACAACATCGTCGCGGGAATGGGGAACTTCCAACGAGCTGCTCTGTGGGAGCTGACCGAACCTGAGCAAAAGGAACCGGTCAAGGTTTCCTTTTAAGTCCTAAAGGTCAAAGTGCTTTACCTATTGACCTTGGATTCATCGCAGACTGATTAGCGAGGGAAGTTGTGGATTTTTTTGCTCATCAAGATCAAGCTCGCCGCAACACTCTATGGTTGATTCTGTATTTTGTTTTGACTGTGATCACCATTATGGCCACAGTCTACTTCGCATCGGTGTTTGTCCTTTTTCTGGCTTCGAAGAAGACAGGGCAACCGATTGATATCCTGACGCTTCATCCTCAGATGTTGATCGGATCGATTGTTTCCGTCGCGTTGGTCATCGGTTTAGGGACGCTCTACAAAACGTGGCAGCTAGGTGGGGATGGTTCATCGGTTGCGTTATCGCTTGGAGGGGTCAAGGTTCAGCCCAATACCGTGGATCTTGAGGAGCGAATATTGTTGAACGTGGTGGAGGAGATGGCACTGGCCTCTGGGACTCCCGTTCCGCCCGTATACGTGATGAATCATGAGAAGGGGATCAATGCTTTTGCAGCGGGTACATCGCCTCAGAATGCGGTTGTGGGAGTAACCCGAGGCTGTTTAGAGACACTCAATAGAGATGAGCTTCAAGGGGTGATCGCCCATGAGTTCAGTCATATTCTCAATGGAGACATGCGACTGAATGTTAGGCTTATAGGTTTGCTGCATGGAATCCTCTTGATTGCCATGATTGGATATACCTTGTTCAGGATCGCATCGAGAATGCCGGTGCGAACTTCGGGCAAGGACGACGAGAAGGGGGCGATGGGGGTAGTGGTAGCGATGTTCGCGATGGGTGCTTTGTTGTTGGGGATAGGATATGCAGGGGTCTTTTTTGCGGGTTTGATTCAAGCGGCGGTGTCGCGTCAAAGAGAATTTCTTGCAGATGCATCTGCGGTGCAGTTCACACGCAATCCGAATGGAATTGCCGGTGCGCTCAAGCGGATCGGTGGCTGGAAAGATCATTCCATCATGCGCAGCGTTTTTGCAAAAGAAGCGAGTCACATGTTTTTCGGGCAGGGTGTTGCATCGCAATGGTTTGCAACGCATCCAGCTTTAGAAGTCCGCATTCGAAGGATTGAGCCGCAATTTCAAGGTTCCTTTGAGCAAACCAACGTCATCAAGCACAGCGAATCCGATATTGTCGATCCTCGTACGTTGGGCTTTCAGCAAAGCATCGAGCGAGGCCAAGTCCCACAGGCTGACCAGGTTGCAGAAGAGTCAAGTATTCCAGGTCGATCGGCAGCGAAGCGTGGAAGCCAATCGGCAGGTGATGTGGTAAATGGAGCTTCAGCTCATACGGCGGCTTCAGCTCATACGGCGGCACTAGCCGGTGTCCATCATTTTGAGTCAAACCCACACGATGCAGTCAATCGAATCGGCAATCCCGAAGATGAGCACATTCAGCAAGCGAATCGGTTACTCGGAGAGATACCCGCGAGGTTGATAGCAGAAGTCCATGAACCTTTTGGGGCAATGGCAGTGATTTATGCTTTGCTCTGTGCGCCAAATGGGGATCCAGTACGGACGGAGCAAATTCAAATGCTTGCACGTTCTGCTCCGAAAGGGATTTCCGAGCAGACTATTCGTTTGCTTCAAGACACCGATGTTCTATTGGCTGAGCAGAGGTTACCCCTGGCATGTATGGCTGTGCCTGCACTTGATTTGCTGTCGCATCCACAGACTGGTGCATTTCGTACATTGGTACGTCAGTTGATAGACGCTGATCGCCGTTGGACGATATTTGAATACGCACTGCAGCGGTTCATAACCAAACGTGTAGTGATGCGGACTGAATCGGAACAAGTCGTGGAGGTTTCGGACGAGAAAATCGACAAAGCGTTCCTTCAGGTGTTGTCGAGTCTTGCTCATCTTGGTTCCAATGTTCATGCGAGGGAGGCTTTTGAGGCGGGCTGGCAAGCTTTCACAAGGAGCAATTCGAGGGTAGGGAAGCCAACGCCTTCGATAATCGAATATGACTTGTGCACCCTCAAGCGTTTGGATTTAGCTTTGGATGTACTTGCGAATGCGACTCCAAAAAGAAAAAGAAACATTCTCAACGCGTTTAGTGAATGCATCGTTTATGATCAACGATCGACGATCAACGAAGTCGAGTTGTTGCGAGTAATCTCCGACGCTCTCGGATGCCCGATGCCACCGGTACTCGATCTCGCCCCGATCGAACGTTGAGTACATGTAGTTAGGTGCACGGCAGGTTAGTAGAAGAAACGGAAGAACGATGAATTTCGTTGAGCCAAAATGGATGGTCCTAGCGGGCGTCGTGTTGCACTTTGCTCTTCAGACCGTTCTGATCATCCAAGCCATTTTGAGGCCCCATCGAGATCCATCGTCTCGAGTCGCATGGATTGTCGTCTTGGTGACAATGCCGATTATAGGAATCATTGCTTATATCTTTTTGGGCTCTGTCAGCATTGGGCGAAGTCGAATTGCGAGAGTCGATTCGGTGCTCAAACGATTACCGAAACCGCAAGATATTCCTGGGATGAGTGTTCGTGAGATTCAGCCCATGGGGAACAATCGCTTTGACCACATCTTTCGAGTTGGGCTGTCGGTAAACGGCTTTACTCCGATCGGTGGAAATCGTGGCGAGTTGATGGAGAATTCGTACGCTGCAGTGGATGCAATGGTGCGCGATATCGATTCTGCGAAGCACCATGTGCATGTGAATTTCTACATCTGGCTCACCGACCAAAGTGGTTGCAAGATGGTCGATGCGATTTGTAGGGCCGCGAAGCGAGGGGTGACGTGTCGGGTGATGGCGGATGGTTTGGGATCACGTGCCATGGTTCGATCAACGCAATGGCAAGCGATGCAGCAAGCCGGTGCGAAAACTGCGGTAGCGTTGCCACTTGGTAATACTCCGCTTGCTCCATTGTTCACCCGTGTTGATTTGCGAAATCACCGGAAGATTTTGGTGATCGACAATCATATAACTTATTGCGGAAGTCAGAACTGTGCGGATCCCGAGTTTCGTGTCAAGCCGAAGTTCGCGCCATGGGTTGATGCAGTGATTCGATTCGATGGCCCCATCGCGAGGCAGAACCAAGTTCTCTTTGCGGCTGATTGGATGTCGCATGTCGAAGAGGATTTGTCCGAAATCATTCTTGAGCAATGGCATGATCATCGATCCGGTTTTGTCGCTCAAGTGGTTGGAACTGGCCCCACGATCCGTTATTCAGCCATGCCCGAGGTTTTCGAGTCGCTGATGTATAGCGCTCGCCATGAGTTGATCATTACCACGCCGTACTATGTTCCAGACGAACCGATGCAGGCTGCACTATGTGCGAGCGGAAGACGTGGTGTTGAGACGACATTGATTGTTCCGGCAAAGAACGACTCTTGGTTTGTCGCTGCGGCGAGTCACAGTTACTACGCTGCGCTGCTGGATGCGGGGGTGCGGATTTTTGAATATGAAGGTGGGTTGCTGCATACGAAGTCCCTTACGATCGATGAAGAGATGGGACTGGTTGGTTCCGCGAACTTAGATCGCCGTAGTTTTGAGCTCAACTACGAGAACAATATTTTGTTTCACGACATCGAGCTAACGAAGAAGTTCAGGGAAAGGCAACTTTCCTATCAATGGCAATCGCGTGAAGTGACTAAGGACGAAGTGGCGAGTTGGTCTGTGCAACGTCGACTATTCAACAACGCCGTCGCTATGTTTGGTCCGGTCTTGTAAGGGCGTTGTTCCAAGCCAATCAGGGGTGTTCAAAAGAGGGAGTTCGCGTCGAACAAGGATACCCTTTATTCGACTACGTTCCGCGTGATCGCCGGTGGTGGGTAGAAAGGTAACTTCGTTGGGTTTGATTTTTTGCCAAGCTTCATTCCGCAAGATCGATTCGATTTGTTTGCTCATGTCAAGGCTTTCGCTTACAAGCAACACTCCTTCCTTGGACGAGAGTATGTAGACACCTGGCACGGCAAGATGCCAAAGGTTCTCGGTCAGCTTGGCTGTGGGTAATTTTTTATTTGCCTTGGTCCAGTCTTGTATGTCTTTTTTGCTAAGAGAGCTGTGCTTGATGGCGATTTGTCTTAGCTTCCAAACAGTTCGCTTCAGATCGACTGTTTGAATGGTCGCATTGAAGTTCCCGTAGAGCCGAGCTATGCGTTCAAATTCTTTGCTTGATTCCGGCGAGCATAGGATGTCATCCAACGATTGGTGGTAGTCGAGCGATAGGAGTCTCCAAGCGACTTCGCATGCATAGCCGAGAGAGTCAAAAAGCTCCTCTGTGATCGGTTTGAGTTTTGTCTTAGGTTTCGGAAGTTCATCGGCTTGTTGCATGTCGAGTAGCCGACGATTCCAGCTGAAGGTGCTTCCTTCTTTGCTTTTAGCTGAGCACAATTCGATGTATTCTTGATTGAGTTCTGGGTCGCAAAGAATAGCTTCTACCGAGTGTCCTCCACCCGAGGTGCTCATTAAGGCTTCGCGTGCGACATCGTTGAGTTGTGATTCGACTGGTTTGCGTCGCGTTTTGCCTTCAGCGGTAGTCGGAGCGCTCAGTACCGGATCTTCGGATCCATCGATGCTTTCGCCCACTTCGGTTCGGTCCATGCGTTCGCGAATTCGCTCTGCGTATTCCTCCGATAGTTCGAACCCCATCCATTGCCGTCCGAGTTTCTTAGCCACACAGAGAGTCGTTCCACTTCCGCCAAATGGGTCCAGGACCGTGTCGTTTGGATTACTCGAAGCGCGGATAATGCGGGCAAGCAATTGTTCTGGCATTTGGCAGCCGTGAAAACCTTCGCGTTCCTTGAACGTTCCGGCGACACGGCAGAAGTACCACGTGTCATGGCTCGGACTGAAACCCCACGGGGCATCTTGAGGTCGAGTGATCCAGGTATTGTCAGGGAGTCTTCCGATGGGATTCGCACGTGTGTCGGCATATACCAATTGGCGGGCGGACTTCACTCGTATTTGCGGATTGAACCTATTGAATGTGAATCGCTTGGGATCTTTGATGAAGTGAAAAAGATGCGTATGCGATCGGCTAAATCCATTCGTGCAGTTGACACCGAAGGTGTAGTACCAAATCACCCAGCTACGGCAAGTGAACCCGGCTCGCTTCGCTTCGATTTTTAACTCGGCTGCGTACTCGTCTCCGATTGCTAACCAGAAAGTGCCATCTTTTTTGAGAGCTTTATAAATCCCATCGATCCATTTTCGGCACCACGATAAATAGTCGTCTTCTTCGCGACGATCTTCATAGACATCGTACTTGTAGCCGATGTTGAACGGGGGATCTGCGAAAATCAAATCGATCGATTCAGGAGCTACCTTGCCGAGCAATTCCACACAGTCGCCTTGATGCAATTGGTTTACATTAAGGCCCATGTGACTCTCCGATGAAATGGCTGTGATTGAAGTTTCGCCCTGCAAAATCGATGGGCGAACGAAACGTAGATTTTAATTCAAACAGAGGCGTTTTTTCTTGGTTTGCGATCGTTTTAGTGTGATCGGTTTGGGGAGGGAAAAAGGATACCATAACGGTTCTTAGATGGGTATCCATGCAGGGGGCAAGAGGGGCGTCTTACGCCGTACCGCTTCCGGGGCCAATCGTAGCTCGCGCTTTACGGTTCAAAACCGCATTTCCTAGAAAAGGCTTATTGGTCAAATTGACGGTTGTGACCTCAGCTCCCTACCGGTCTGTCCTGGCAAGCTCAACACCTTTGAGTTCGATGTAGTTCGAATTCTCCAGAGGGTCTACTAAAGCGACTTCGAGGTCGCCGGCCCCTTTTTCGAGGGCGATCGATCCGATCGTGATCGAAGCGAATCGCTTCATCAACGATTCTGTTTTTCTCGGCACACGGTCGTTGGAACTGCCGTAGGGATCGCTAACAAAGGATTCGGATAGAACTCCTGTGCAAGTTTGATCGGCGATTCGCACCTGTACCGATTTACCGAGCGCTTCGGGTGGAACCGTCATTTGCAATCGGACCGTGTAAGTTGCTGGCGTCAATACTTCTACATCCCATCGACATCGATCTTCTGGGGTGAGGATCTTGGTGAAATACGAGCAGTTCGGGGCGGTGTTGCTGCGAACTACAGAGGGGCCAGAGCACTTGCCGTCCTGTGCCGGAAGGTTGGTTAGCGTACGAGCTTGGTGGCCGATTAGAAATGGACGGCGCGGTTTCGCCGACTTCAAGACATCTTCTTTCCATTGTTGAACAGCTTCTTTCATGGACTCAGTTTGTCGTGGAAATTGCTGGCTTAAGTCGCGATGTTGTCCGAGGTCGTTGGCGACATCAAAAAGCTTTCCATCCGCATCTAGGAGGTATTGCCCCTCGCGCATGGCGATCCTGCCACCCCAATGACTGAATAGCGTTCGGTTTTCCGTCGGCTCGTTGGTGGAGGTCAAGTGACTAGCAAGACTGATTCCATCGATGCGATGTTCAGAGTCGGTGTCGATCTGGATATCTGCCAATTCACACAAAGTGGGCATTAGATCGATAGCACCGCTGAGTTGCTCGATGCGTTTGCTGGATTGGATTCGTCGGGGCCAGCGAACAAGCAGGGGTGATCGGACACCACCTTCATCCACGCTTCCCTTGCGTCCTTTCATCCCTGCATTCCAGCGAAAACTGTTTGGGCCATTATCATTGAAATAGACGATGATCGTATCGTCCGCTAGTTCTAATTGAGTCAGTGTGTTGAGCAACTTGCCGACGTTTTCGTCGATGTTTTCGACCATGGCAATCGCTGAACGGGTCATTTCAATTTCCTCAGGTTCATTGCCTCGATCTTCGTGCCGCATAGGTAGTGGACGGTTTAGAACATTCTCCATGAATGGGTCTGGGACTTGCATGGGAGTATGTGGGGTATTGAAGGCGATGTAGCAGAAGAAGTTTTCATTTCGATGTTCTTGGATGAACTCAATGGCATGTTGCATGAAATCGTTGGTGACATAGCCATTTCCTGTCATTGGCGTGCCATTCTTTTCAAGCTCAGGTGAGAAGTAATCGCCCCAATGGCCCGAGCAGAAGCCGTAGAATTCTTGGAAGCCTCTACCATTTGGGTGGTATGGGTATTGGGAACCATTGTGCCATTTACCGAATGCCGCTGTTTTGTATCCGGCCGCGACGAATCGTTCGGCAATCGTTATTTCATCAAGATCGAGTCGTTCGTCTCCTTGAGTAACGCCGACGGTGCTTCCTCGAGGATGATATCTTCCTGTGAGGAATTCGGCTCGTGTCGGCGCGCAGACGGGGCATACGTAGAATCGGTTGAATAAGGCTCCTGTTTCGCAGAGTTGGTCCAGGTGCGGGGTGTTGAAATTCCGGTTTCCTTGAAATCCGAAGTCACCCCAACCTTGATCATCCGAGAGCATTACAACGACGTTCGGGCGTCTGACCTTGAGGTTTCCTTCCTCGGAGTATCCCACGATGGCGGACCCGAAGAGCATAAGTAAGCACAGCAATTTTGATACGGGCTCTCTCATCAACGTCTTTGATCGTGTCTTCATGGTTCGCCGAAAATAAGGACATCTAAGGTCTTGGATCATTTCGTAGAATCCAATGTAGCATCACTTGTCAGCAGTATCAGTGGGCATCTTGATTGGGCTCGAGGGTGAAGCTTCCTCCATCGAGGACTTGTCCATCGAGTCCTCGAAGCTCCACGGTGCATCGATGGCTTTTCGCATCGATTCGGATGGTACCGAAGGATTGTAGTCCATCGCTGGGAGCAAGGGGCAATTTCGAACCTGGAGGAGGAGCCCATTGGAATTTCACTTCTGGGCCAAAGGTACCATCGAGTGCGTTTGGTCCGAAGGAGCCAGCGTGTAGTGGCCCGGCGACGAATTCCCAAAAAGGCTTGAATGCATCGGGAACCGCAGAACGCTTCGGGTCGTAGAAGTGTGCTGCTGCGTAGTGTACGTCGGCGGTAATCCAAACAGTATTTGAGACACCTGATTCCTTGATCCACCGCAGTAGGTCGAGGAACTCGAGTTCTCTTCCGAGAGGCTTGCCGTTATCCCCGTTCCCGACGGCTTCGTAGAAACCTTTTCCTTCCATGGAATCACCGACAGGGATTCCAATCGGCATGTCGCAACAGATGATCTTCCAAACAGCGCGGCTTTTATGCAAAGCATTTTTGAGCCAAGCCAACTGCTCTGCCCCAAGTATACTGCTTGATTCGCTTGGTTCCGTTTGCAGGTTATTCGAATTCGGACCACGATACGTGCGAAGGTCTAATACGAACAAGTCGCACAGGGGCCCGCGATGGATCTGTCGATAGATCCTGCGTTCTCCGGATGCTTGTGGGAGGAGAGGGGTGTACTCAAAGAAGGCTTGTTTGGCGCGATTTGCAAGTTGTTGCCCGTACTCCATCGCGTCGTATCTGTCTTTGTCCTTGCGGGATTGCAGTCGTTGCTGCGGGTACCAATTGTTTGTGGTTTCGTGGTCATCCCATTGGACGATTAATGGGACGCGCGAGTGGAAGTCTTGGACGTTCGAATCCATAAGGTTGTAGAGGTAGTTTCCACGGAAGTCATCAAGCGAACTTGCAACGTGCGATTTGGCGGGAGTTACCAAGTTCTTCCAGATGGTCCCATCTCTAAGTTTCAATTCCTCTTCGATGATGTTATCTGCATAGATCATGTCTCCGCTGTGGACAAAGAATTGAGGACTGAGGGAAGCGATCGCAGAGTAGATCTTCATGCCTCCCCATTCCAAGTTGATCCCGAAGCCTTGTCCGGCAGTGTCACCGGACCAAGCGAAGAAGACGTCTTCTTGTGCCGAACTCGAAGCCGAGTCTCCTTGGG
>JBJONT010000210.1:0-17973 GCA_046051705.1 Planctomycetota bacterium
GGACTCGATCCGGCTGACGAGTGGATGATATTGAGCCGCTTGCCGAAACACGCGTTTCCTTAACGCTGCGGTTTGTTTTGGTTTTCCCGCATCGTACTCGGACCATTCGTCGAGCAATTTGCAGAACGCACCGATTCTACGAACTGGGCATTGAGGATCGTCTTCGAGGATCTTATGGATCTCATAGTGGAGGCTCTTACGCATCTTGCCAATGCCCTCGCGGTATACATCGCACATACGCGAAGCGAGTCCGACGTATGCTTGGTGTTTGCTGCGCACGAGTCGGTCAGGATGGGCCTGACCGTTTTCGAAGCTGACGATGGCGAGTTCCTTCGTAAGCATCGTTATTCCTCCTTTTGCGCGATCGGTTTACTTCTTTAGTTTCGGCTGCGACGATTTCGTATAGAATCGCGCGGCTCTCGCCGCGTTTTCGGAGGATTCGACCAAGTCGTTGCTTGGCCTGTCGCACCGAACTTTTTCCTCCCAAGACAACTGCGACCTTGACCTCAGGAAGATCTACACCTTCATCAAGGACTTGATTGGCAACTAAAGCGGGATAATCGCCGTCTCGTAGACCTTCAAGATAATCGAGCCGTTCGTTTTTTCCGCAATGGGCCAGCAAGCATGGGATAAGGAATCTTGTGCTCACCGCTCGGGCCATAGCATTCGAGCCGGTAAAGATCAGCATCGAGTGGCCGAGGTGCAATCGGAAGAGATCCTCAAGAACCCGCAGTTTCTCCGTCGCGCGATCTTCGATGGCTTCTTTCTCTCGCCGCAGTCGAAGCATTTTCGAAGCTTCGCTGCCGCTAGCCGCTTCGCTGCAAAGGTCTTTCCAAGTGAATTGCGGGTCATCTTTGCGACGCTCGTAAACGTATTTCGCGATTTGTCGCGACAAATCTTTGTAACGGACGCGTTCCTGCGGATTTAGCTCGACGGGGATCCGCACGACCTCGTAGTCCGCAAGGGTCTTGCCACGGACATCATCGATCTTGAGTTCGTAGACAACCGGTCCGATCCATTCAAGCAGTGCATCGGTTTGTGTCGGCATGGTTGCTGTAAGCCCCAAGCGTTCGCGAGCAACTGAGCATCGAGCAGCATCCGCACGAATAGGGCCAGTCAAGTGGTGGCATTCATCGAAGACTAGCAAGTCAAAGGAGTTCCCCAATTCCGCAGCATGAATGCAGGCACTCGCATAGGTGGTAACGGTCACCGACCGGATGTCTCGATGGGAATCCCCAAGGATTCCGGCATCGATCCCGAGACCTCGCAGGATTCGACGATGCCACTGGTACATCAAGTCTCGCACGGGAGCGACGATCAGTGCGCGGTGGGGTCGTTGCGAATTAGCAGCGCGACGATTGGAGAGAATCGACAATGCAACTTCGGTCTTTCCGGTACCCGTCGGCATGACGATGATCCCCTGTCGGGACTTTTCCCACCCCGCGATCGCTTGGGCCTGCTCAGGACGCAACGTCGGAAGCTTGTTCGCGCTGGGTTCACGAAGCACGTCCGCCAGACCGGCTGCCGTAGTGGTATTGGATCCAGGTGGGTTTGTAGAACCGGGTTGGTTTACAGAACTGGGCTCGGTTACCGAGTTGCCTGCCGTGCCGACTTGGTCATCGATCAGCAATGAACGCTCGTCGACTATTTTGCGGATAAGTTCATAGCGGTACGCATCGGTTCTCCATCGCGAAACGCGAGGATCCCATACCCAAAGTCCCCTGCCAAAGACTTCGTCTAATGCCTTCGCATGGTTGCCAATCGGCCCGCCACTGATTTCAAGCAGCAACGTACCGGCATCGAAGGTTAAACGGTTTGGTGCTGCGGGCATGTTCAAAGAAAGGATATCAGTTCGGATCGACGGGATGTGGGAGTCCTTGCGGGTCTAGTTCAACGGCAATGGTTTGCCATTCGATTGGCCCCGCTGCAGGGATGTCAAGCCGAACGGCCCAACCTAACCAAGTTGGCGGATCGACAGGGAAGTAATCGAACACAAAGTTACCCAGGCTGTAGACAATTGGAGCGCCTCGATACGAATCGATCGTTTGTACTACATGGGGGTGTGAGCCGATCACGGCACTTGCCCCTCGATCGATCCATTGTTTCGCTTGTTCTCGTTGGCTGGGCAGTGGCATCGACTCCATTTCGTATCCCCAATGTACAAAGACGATGACTATATCGGCTTTTGATTCGGATTTGGCTTTTTCGATGTCCTCCAAGACCCATTCGTGTCGCAACGGTGCACTTCCCGCTTGCGTCGCAGTTGCTTCGTTTTCGTCCTTTCGGTAGTTGTTATAGGCTAAAAGGGCGATCCGGCGACCTTTGGTTTCGAGGATCAACGGTGCACGAGCAGTTTCGATCGACTCTCCGCCACCGATTGTCCCGATGTGATGTTCACGCAAAATACGAAGCGAATCGCTCAGCCCTTCGGGACCATAATCAAGCGTATGGTTGTTCGCCAAACTGAGAGCATGGAAGTACTTGGCGAGGAAAGCCCCTGAGCTATCTGGACCTCGGAAAACGTAGGGTTTATCTCGCTGTACACCTGCGTTACCAAGTGCGCACTCGAGATTGCCGATGGTAAGGTCTGCATCGAGAAGCATCTCGGAGCAAAATCTGAACGGATCGAACCCATTTGCCACGGCATTTCCAGGGCCTTGATCAAGCATAATATCCCCTACGAAAAGCAACCGTAAAGGTAATTGCTTGTTTTGCTCTTGGGCTTCCCAAGAAGACATCTCGCCGACAACGCGGAAGCCTAGATTCATGCACCGGCTATCGACTGTATTCCAATTCCGAAAGCTCGATCGAGCCCAAATCGGAAATGAGTTCCAAGCTCCCCCACGGCGCACTTTTACTTCCCCTTGCGGTGGCCCTGTCGGATCGCGTCGGGGAGATGTGGCGTAATACGATTCGCTATACCAATCCGATGTCCATTCCCAAACGTTCCCATGCATGTCGTATAAACCGAAAGCATTGGGTTGGTAGGAAGCCACCGCCACAGGAAATGGGGGGGCACCCAAGGGTTTAATCTTAAGATTTTGGATGGCGAGCCGATTGATCTTTGGGTTCGGTTCAAGGGTCCTTGCATTTCCTAAGACGGCTTCGGCGGAGTCACCCATCGAGTATGTCGAAGTCGAGCGGGCTCGATTTGCATATTCCCACTCGGCTTCTGTCGGTAAACGAATCAATCGTTTTTCCTTAGCCGAAAGCCATTTGCAGTAGGCTTGGCAATCCTGCCAAGAGACGTTTACCACGGGGTGCGAATCCGTTTGGGGGTAACCGGTATTATTCCAATGAAAGGCGGGATCACGACCGATACAGCGGTCGGTTTTCTCGTCGTATCCCCAACCTCCTTTTTGATCGCGCATGGAGTCTGGGACGTAGTTTGTCTCTTCGATGAATGCCCGAAATTCCCCGACAGTTACTTCTGTGGCCCCCATGAAAAAAGGGTGTGTGATTTCAACAAGATGTTGAGGTGTTTCATCCCGAAACTCTTGTTCGCTTCGATCATGTTGTGCATATGTCTCTGCGATCTCCTTGGTCGATAAGTTGGATCCCATCAGAAAACGACCCGCAGGAACCGCTACCCACTTTGGACGTTGCGATACCGATTTTTCCAATCCCTCTGAACGGGCCTGCTTGCCTCTTCGGTCTTGTCCGTGAGCAGATGCAGCAAGAATCAATACAAGGCAAGCGAGTAGGGAGCCTGTTCGAAATGCAATCCGCAAGAAGCGAACGGTGCTTCCATGCGTTAGGCACAAGGGATCGACGGAAGCCATTGCGTTCTCCGATAATTTCACCGCGAATTCTCACCAACAAAATGCGTTGGTCGATTCTCCATTCTAATTGCAACTTGCAAATTAGCATGTACCGCCGATGCGTTTATCCATGCGCGATGCTTCGTCGGTACGTGACGCGGAGATGAAGATTATCGGGCCGGTTGCAAGCGGGTGTTTCGCCGGATAGAGGTCGGAGTCGGCTCTGTGGCATTGAACTCTTCGATCGAAAAGTCCGCATCGATTTTTCGGACGCTCTTCAAATGGATTTCGCCCCGAGTGGGATCGATGTGATAGACGGCCATGGTCTGCTTGGCTGGTTCCACTAAGACAATTTGCTGAAATCCATTGCTTAGCGTCGCGGAACTCATTAAGTGGGTTGAGTTGCTACTGCAGGTTGGCCCGCTGAGGAGTCGCTGCCCACCATTGCTCATCGATGCTGCGTTTGGGGATGCCGTAACTAGGTTTGAATGGATGGGGTCGGGGGTGTTTCCCAGTTGTTGGTTGGGGAACTGCTCCTGAAGTCCGTCTGAATACCCGTGCTTTGTCGGCGAACGATCTGTCTCTGCCAACGAGCGATCGGGCAGGGGAGGAAGCGACGATGTAGCCGAAGGATTAGTGCCAAATGCGTTCGATCGAGCGGGGCCAGGGTTGCGCGGTAGATCGGTCTGGCTCCATGTTTGAGGAAGTTGTGTCCCTGCGCAAAGCATTCCGACCGAAAGAATCAGTGCGAAGCTAGATCGAACGGTTTTGGATGGATGATGGAGCATGGATGACTGGACCTAAGAAAATGCTGAGAGCTTACAGCCGCTTTTTTGGGATTTTTGCGGACGAAGTCGTTCCGCGAGACTTCTTCGTTGCGTCCAATGGGTTCGAATCCTTGGCAATAAGATGGAATACCTGGAAATCGAGCAGGTCTACAAGACCAATTCTGTTGTATTGTTGGCTGTATTGTTGGTCTGTTGGCGATTGCTCTCGCCCTATAGAATTCTGGGCAAGGTCACAACGGCTGTATTCCTACCCCGGAAATGATTGCTTTGGCTATGCATCCGCTTGAAAAAATACTCCGTTCTGAAAACAACACCCTGCTGGCCTTGAGTGTCCGAGGTGCATTGTGGGTCGCCTCGGCACCGTACCAATTCGCAGTGTACCTTCGAAACACCGCGTTTTCAGCGGGTTGGATCAAGGCCTACCGGCCAAGCGTTCCGGTCATTTCGGTTGGGAACTTAACCGCCGGTGGCACCGGAAAAACACCGGCTTGCGTCTACGTTGCGAAGTGGTTCCGTGATCGCAATGTCCGGCTTGCAATCCTCTCACGCGGGTACAAAGCGCTCGAAGATGGGGCGAACGACGAAGCCCGGGAGCTTGAAAGCCTTCTTCCCGACGTCCCACATTTGCAATCTCCGAATCGTTCAGAAGTTGCTCAAATCGCTGTTGAAGAACTGGAAATGCAAGTCTTATTGCTAGACGACGGATTTCAACACCGCCGCTTGAAAAGGGATCTGGATATCGTCTTGCTCGATGCCACAAATCCTTTCGGTTGGGGGTACACCCTTCCTCGTGGACTCCTGCGGGAACCACTCGCGGCACTGCGACGCGCAGACCTTGTCATGGTAACCCGCTGTGACTTGATCCCGCCACAAGAACTGACCGCGATCCGTACCAAAGTCCAACGGATACATCCCAAAGCCGCTTGGGTCGAGAGTGTGCATCGACCTATCGGTTGGAAGAATTCCGCCGGCGAGCGAATGGACTTGGATGCTTTTAACGGTAAACAAGTCGTAGCTCTGTGCGCTATCGGCAACCCTACAGCCTTTCACCAAACGCTTGAGAAGATCGGTTTAGAAATCGCTGATCGAATCACCTACCCAGATCATCATCCATATAACGCTGAGGATATCGATCAAATTGTCGCGAAAGCACAGCAGCAAGGCTCGTCGGTAGCAATCGTCTGCACCGGCAAGGACTTGGCAAAACTCGCTTCAAGTGCTCTCGGAGGCATTCCCCTCTGGGCGCTGGAAGTCGAGTTGCAGATCGTCGCTGGAGAAGCTGTTTTAAAGGAATACTTGGAGCGCATCTATGAAGCTACTTATGAAAGTGATGCGACTTTCGCACCGGATGCGAATTGACTGGGATTGGAGTACACTGACAACGGTTCCGTAACCGCCCCTGATCGTATTACCTCCACCACCTCCCACCCTCACCTCTTGTGAAGTCCATTATGCACTCGCATGCAAACACGATCGAAAAAGAAAACGAATCGGTTATTCGTAAGCGTCAACGTTTAGGAGTGGTCCTCTTGGCCATCTTTTCCGTTGCTTATGGAGGATTCATAGGGCTATGCATGTTCGCCTTTGAATGGTTTTCAAAGACCCAAATATCCGGGATTCCTTTGACCGTTGGGTATGGTGTGGCATTGATCATCCTATCGTTACTGATGGCTTTGCTCTACGGAGCGATGAGCGATGCAATCGAACGAGCCAGCTTGAAATCGAACAACGCATCATCGACCCAGTAATCGGTCATAACGCAACCGAGCATAATTTAGTCGATCGTAAAGTAATCGAACCTGTAGAAGTCGATCTTGTCACGGGGTGTCAACCCCAGCCAGTAGAAGCATCAGAAAGTGCTTCTGTCAGCCTTAGAAATACCAATTGCTCAAGGCATCCGAATTCCGTTCCGCTCCCACCCAGAACTTGTGCTTTATGATTTACTCTTCGAGTCCACTCGCGGTCATTGTTTTCCTGGTCATGGTCATCGGCACAGTTGCTTTGAGTTTTTATCTCGGCGCGAAAGCCAAATCGAGTGAAGGTTATTTTGCGGCCGGCGGTGAGATCCCGTGGTTCATCAACGGGATAGCATTCGCGGGAGACTATCTCTCAGCCGCATCGTTTCTTGGAATCTGCGGCATGATCGCTTTCTATGGCTTTGACGGGTTCTTATACAGCATCGGTTTTCTCGCAGGTTGGTTAGTAGCCCTGCTAGTGATTGCTGAGCCGCTGAAACGGTTGGGGAAGTATACCTTCGCTGATGCGTTGGCGAGCAAGTTCCAGTCGCAAGGTATTCGATCGGCCGCTGGGGTTAGTACCTTGGTGGTCAGCTTGGTCTACCTCATTCCCCAGATGGTTGGAGCAGGGGCACTTGTGAAACCACTTTTGGGGCTTCAGTACTGGCAAGGGGTTGTTCTTGTCGGTTCAATCGTGGTGGTCATCGTAGTAACCGCCGGAATGGTAAGCACAACGTACGTTCAATTCCTCAAAGGTGGCTTGCTAGTCCTCTTCTCGTTCTTCCTCACGATCCTGGTTCTGCAAAGAGGACTGGAAGTCACACAGGACACTCCTCGAAAAGAGCCACAACGGGTTACGATTGATGAGGAGGGTAAGAAGCGGATCGACGGAGTGGTCCTTGGGTTGGGGCCTGACCAGCGAAACGTTGAGCCCGTTGGGAAAGTTCTAGAGCTTTCCGATGGCAAGCAGCGTACAGGTGCACTTGGGCCAATCGGTTTTCTAACGGAGCTCTCGGGTGCTCGGATCGAGCTTTCGCAGACGAACAAGTCGACTCAAGACGGTAAGCCTGTCGTGGAGTACGCACCGCGTGTCGTTGCAGGTATGGACATGATGGCCCCGGGGAACTGGCCGACCTTCAAAGGGATTCGAGACAATCAGTGGTTTCCTAAACTCGACTTTATCTCTTTAATGCTCGCACTCTTCGCTGGTACTGCCTCGCTACCTCACATCCTGATTCGCTACTACACGGTGAAGGATCAGGCTTCGGCTCGTAAAAGCACTATTGTTGGTATCGCAGCGATCGGTTTCTTTTACCTGCTTACTCTATACATCGGATTCGGTGCGATGGTCAGTGGTTCGCTTGATCCAAGCGACACGAACATGGCTGCTCCATTGTTGGCCAAGAGCTTTTCTGATTTGCTGTTTGCCGCTGTTTCTGCGATTGCATTTACAACAGTTCTCGGGACAGTAAGTGGTTTGATTGTCGCTGCCGGTGGCTGCGTCGCACACGACTTCGTCGGCGGAATGCTAGGGCTGAAATTGAGCGACCAACACTTGATCCGAATCGCCAAAATTTCATCCGTTGGAATCGGGGCACTAGCTATCTTGGCTGGGTTAGCCTTCGAAGGAATGAATGTCAGCTATTTGGTCGGATGGGCATTTGCAATCGCAGCTTCTGCGAACTTGCCAGCCCTGTTGATGCTGTTGTTCTATCCTGGAACGACGAAGCAAGGGATCATCGCGGGTGTTTTGATCGGCACTTTAGCCTCGGTACTATGGATCGCTGTTTGTCCTGAGATGTACAAGACTCTTTACAACGCGGATCCAAAGAATGCTTTGGTTCCATTTAGCCAGCCAGGCATCATCACAATCCCATTGAGCTTTCTAGCGATTTACCTCGTGTCGAAATTCACTAGATCGTCACAGGCGATTCAAACGCAATGATCACTCGTACCTGGAATCGTTTCACAATGAACTTGCCATTCAGTAGATATATCCCTTGCCCATCCGGATTCATGCGTACTACAGCGATCGCTTGCTTGTTTGCGTGTCTTTTAAGCACACTAACGAATGCCCAGTTAAGTGAACCAGTATTGCAAGCTCGTTCCAATTCTCAATGGGCTCAAGTGGCCCGGGAAAAAGGGGATGCTCGCAAGGGAGCAGTTGTGTTTTATCAGGGTAGCCTCGCTTGCGCTCGCTGCCACTTACCAGACTCAGTCGGTAAATACTCCTTAGGACCGAACTTAGGTCACACCTCTGAAATTGAGGACTCGCTGAGGCTCTCTGATGAGCAGCTTGTCGAATCAGTGCTCAATCCGTCGGCAAACGTGCGAAAAGGATACGAGTCCCTCACCTTTAAACTTGACGATGGATCGATTGTCTCTGGCTTATTGGTAAACCGCAACGCTGAGACAGTTGAGCTTCGCAATGCGAACGGAGAGGTCGTCGAAGTGGTTCGCGATGAAATCGAAGAGGAGTCTCGGTCGACCCAATCGTTAATGCCAGCCGGACTTGTTCTGCAACTTCCAACCGAGCAATCGCTGCTCGATCTTTTCGCTTATCTCTTCGAAGTTCAGTCTGGAGGCCCACAGGCCGCCAACTCCCTTCAACCCGATCTTGCATTGCTCGCTACGAAAATCCCTGCGTATGAGTCGAACATCGATCATGCAGGATTTGTCCAAGAATGGGACCAAGAGAGTTTTAATCGTGGCCAAGCAATTTACACACGTGTATGTTCGAACTGTCATGGAACCAAAGAGTTACTCGGGTCCTTGCCGACTGCCTTGAGATTTGGCGAAGGGAAATTCAAAAGAGGTGACGACCCTTATTCGATGTACCAAACCTTGACCCACGGTTATGGATTCATGCCTGCCCAAAGTTGGATGGTTCCATCTCAGAAGTACGACGTGATTCACTACATTCGCGAAACGTTCTTTTCCGCCAATCCGAATGTTTCTAAATCTCAGATCGATCAGTCGTATCTTGCAAGTTTGCCCAAGGGTGATTCACGCGGTCCGCAGCCTTCCAATATCGAGGTCTGGAGCGCTATGGACTACGGTAATATGCTCACGCACTGCTATGAAGTCCCAGGTGATCGTCTAAATATCGCATATAAAGGGATCGCCGTTCGGCTCGACCCAGGACCGGGCGGGATCGCTCGTGGAAGTCAATGGATGCTTTTTGATACCGATACATTGCGATGGGCTGCGGCTTGGGAAGCAACAGGGAAGTCGAGCCAGCCAAGCTTTATCGATTGGAGAGATATTCAATTTAACGGTGAACATGGTATCCATCCGCGTATCCGCGGCGAGATTGCCTTCGCGAACAGCGTCGGCCCTGGATGGGGATCGCCAAAAGACGCTGCGCAGAACGGCACAAATGCCGAACAAAAATCGGACGTATTCGACGATTCCCAAAGAGTCATCGGGCGCGATCAACGCTCTTATGGCCCGCTTCCTAAAGACTGGGGTAGGTACCAAGGCCAATTCGTAAACGGCTCTCAAACCGTGTTGGCTTACACGGTCGGCCAAACGCAAATCTTGGAGATGCCCAAAGCGATCAGCGCCCAAGACGGGGCGACTTGGTTCGGCCGGATCCTGAATATCGCTCCTCACACCGACTCAATCCAAGTTCGATTAGCTGATATCAATCCTGCTGTAGTTAGCGAATTGTCTGAATTAGCGAAAATCACAGATGGGGGGCCAAAGGACGGATCGGTGATGGTCGGTCGATTTGGTCAGAAGATCCTAATCCTCTCAGGTCAGCACGAAGGTGTCGATTGGAGTGTAGATACTGGTCGGCTCACACTGCGAATCAGCCCAAATGCGGACGCGAGAAAGCTCGCGATTTGGATTGGCGATTGGCAGGAGGTCTTCTCTGTAACGCTCGATGCTCGAGTCGGTACTGCAAGTTGGGCTTCGCCGTTTCTTGCCGAGGATTTGAATTTGTTAGCGAAGACAAAGGGTTCACCGTCGCGATGGCCAGAGATCTTGCAATCCACGACGGCGACAACCGTTTCGACGGGAGCCTTCGGTGTCGATACGATCCTCTCTCCGGAACCGAATCCATGGCTGGCTCAAATGAGATTTACCGGATTGGATTTTTACTCCGACGGGTCAATGGCGGTCTGCTCCTGGGATGGAGACGTCTGGCATGTTCGTGAGGACTACGGAAACAATCGCTGGTTGTGGAAACGGATGGTAAGCGGTCTGTATCAACCTTTGGGATTGAAAATCGTTGACGACCAAGTCTACCTCACCTGCCGAGATCAGCTTGCCACACTCCATGATCTCAATGGAGACGACGAAACGGACTTCATTGAGTGCTTCAACAACGACCATCAAGTTACTGAGCACTTCCATGAATTTGCGATGGGTTTACAAACCGATCAAGAGGGGAACTTCTACTACGCGAAGTCGGGCAGGCATGCTCTGGCCGCTGTCGTTCCACAGCATGGGACACTTTTAAAGGTCTCTGCTGATGGGGAGAAGACGGAGATTCTTGCGACCGGGTTCCGTGCGGCAAACGGTGTTTGCATGAACAAGGACGGTTCGTTCATCGTCACGGATCAAGAAGGGTTTTGGAATCCGAAGAACCGTATCAATTGGGTGAAAGTCGAACCGGGTCAAGGGCCCAAGTTCTATGGAAACATGTTCGGTTATCACGACGTAACCGATACGTCAGACGAAGCCATGGAGCCACCGCTTTGTTGGATTACCAATGCCTTTGATCGCTCTCCTTCTGAATTGCTTTGGGTGGATAGCCCAACTTGGGGTGAGTTGCAGGGAGGGTTGCTCAATCTTTCTTATGGCTACGGAAAAGTCTTTCTAGTACTGCACGAAGAAGTCGACGGTTTGCATCAAGGTGGGATGATCGAACTTCCTATTCCGGCTTTTCCTACTGGCGTGATGCGAGGAAGGTTTTCGCCCGGTGATCACCATTTGTATCTGTGCGGCATGTTCTCCTGGGCGGGTAACGCAACCGCGCCAGGCGGGCTGTATCGAATACGGAAGTTACCCAATGCAAATTACTTGCCCACGTCGATGCATGTCAGCGAAAAAGCGATTACCCTTGACTTCGCTCACGACTTGGACCCAGCTTCGCTCGGGCCGGAGAGTATTCAAATACGACAATGGGGATTGAAGCGGAGCAGGAATTATGGATCCGAACATGTCAATGAACGGCCAGTGCCTGTCGATTCCGCATCCATCGAGCTATCACCCAGCACGAACGACGCACGCACTCTTCGTATCGAGGTCAATAAGCTCGAACCAACTTGGGGCATGGAAATCCGTTACTCCTTGAAGAGTCGAACGGGCGAACCCGTTCAGGGAGTGATCCACAACACGATTCATCGAACTTCTGCTGCGAAGTAATACTTCAAACAGGGGGAGTTGCGAGATAAAGTAGAAGGATGATTTCTTGAACTCCAAGTAATCTCTTACCGGCAATTAAACGATTCGCAGTACGAGGTGCACATAATGACTATCACTCGTCGACGACTTCTCCAAACTGGTATCGCCCTCGGGTCGCTTAGAGCTATTGCCGGAAGCGGTAACGATGCATTTGGGTTGCCATTGCCGGCGATGAAGCTGGGGGAGGACCTCTTTGGATACATAGAACGCACGACGGGTGGAGTGAATCAAGAGCTTTATCGGAAACTGCTCGGTGCCGCGAATGAATGGAAGGAAGGGGATGCGATACTCGGAGTTGCCGCACAGAGTCCAGAGCAACGGCTTGTCGCTCGCGAGTTGCTTTCGAATACCAAAATTTCAGCAATCGATGAGAATCCACCCTTCCAAGACAAAATGCTCGGGTGGATCGAGCAAGCTCGTGATACGTCGGCCAGGCAGAAAACTAGCGACTGGACCCTTGGAGACTTGAAACGTTTCCTGTTGGAAGAGCAAGGCGAGTCGATTCAAAGTGTGGCCCGGGGTTTATCAAGCGATGTGATCGCATGCTTGGTTAAGCTGCTGTCGAATGAGGAATTAATCGCAGTAGGAGCTAAAGTCTTTCATCCGCTCCCGGGATCGCAAGTCGGCGCAAAGGGATACATGGGAGCTCGCATCCAACCGAATTCGCCCACAGATCACCCGGAGGATATTCGATGGCAAGTCTTCGATGCATTTGCATATGCGGTTGGAGATGTCTTAATTGGGACGAATCCAGTTTCGAGCGAACTGGATTCAGTAGCTGCGGTGGAGGCAACCTTGAAGGACATCGTCGACACCTTTGAGATTGCTAATGTTTTGCCACATTGCGTTCTGTCTCATATCGACATTCAAGCGGAGATAGAGAGTCGAGATCCGGGATCGACGGCACTTTGGTTTCAAAGCATCGCGGGCTCTGATGCTGCCAACGGGACCTTTGACGTTACAACGGAAAAGATGCTCAGACATGCCGGAAATAAGTCCGGGTCATTTGGTATGTACTTTGAGACCGGCCAAGGAGCAGATTTCACCAATGGTCATGGAGCAGGCACCGATATGCTGATCCATGAATCTCGAAAGTATGGTTTGGCAAGAATGCTAACGAAAGCACTTGTGCAAGCCAAGCAAAAGCGTGGTGAAGGTTCGGATGCTTGGGTGCATCTCAATGACGTTGCAGGCTTCATCGGCCCAGAAGTTTTTCGTACCAAAGAACAGCTCGTGCGTTGCTGCCTTGAAGATATCGTCATGGGTAAGCTGCATGGCCTGATGATCGGACTCGATGTTTGCACAACATTGCATATGGATGTGAGTCTAGATGACCTTGGTTGGTGTATTGATCAAATCATGCCCGCGAATCCGGGTTACTTGATGGCGTTGCCGACTCGTATCGACCCGATGCTGGGATACTTAACAACCGGCTATCACGATCATGTGCGAATCCGGGAGAAATTCGGGTATCGCGTCGGTGACGCGATGTGGAAATTCTTTCAGGGACTTGGTGTCATTGATGCACAAGGCAACCCGACCGAACACTTTGGCGACCCCGCTTGGGTTTATGTAGCTTACGCACGGCGCAAGGGAGACCAACGAACAGAGGACGAATTACGTCGTGAAGCTCGACAGCGCATCGACGCTGTTCGCGAACGTGGCGTGTTCATCGCCGAAGGATATTCGAACAAAGTCTCAGAGTTGCCCGTGAAGCTAGAGCAGCAGATCCATGAAATTTACGATGATGCGAAGCAATGCATTTGGGCTGAGTTACCCCAAGCATTCGAAGGAAGTTTCCCAAATTCCATCTCGATAGAGACGCAGTCGAAAGATCGTAACGATTACATCCTGCATCCATCCACAGGGGAGGAATTGAACCAGACTTCCCTCGATAAATTAGGAGCGATTCGGCACAAACATGGGGAAGCATTTGATACGGTATTGGTTGTTTCCGATGGCCTAAATGCTCTCGCGAATACAACCGAATTCCAAGCGGAGGTGCTGGTTGCCTCACTTCGCCAGCAACTCACTGAAATGGGGGCGAAAGTCTACCCAGAGACGTTTATCGTTCGGTCCGGTCGAGTCCGTGCTGGATACCGAATCGGAGAGAATCTCTTCGGTCAGCAAGATGGACAGCACCAAGTATTACATGTTGTGGGTGAGAGGCCTGGAAGCGGACATCGAACGTTGTCGATCTACATCACTAGGGCAGCAGGGCAGACATGGGGAGTCCCTTCGAAAGTCGACCATAATATTACAAAGGTTGTCTCCGGAATTGCTAGAACGGCTTTGTCGCCTGAGCATGGGGCTGAGGCTGCGGTCCGAATCTTGCGTACGATGGTATAAGGCCATGCCTTTCCGATTCATTCATAATCAAAGAGTTTAGGGAGAGTAGGATGAGGTTTCAGGATCGTGTAGTCGTCATTACGGGAGGGGCCCGAGGGATTGGAGAAGGGTGCGCAAGGGTGTTTGCCCGAGAGGGGGCTAAAGTGGCGATCTTGGATCGCGATGCGTTGGCCGCCAATTCGATGGCGACGAGTCTCGAGGGTAACCTTGGAGTAGCGAATACGTCGGGCGTTGGGGAACGAAGGCATCTTGGAATCGCTTGTGATGTCTCGATTGAAACCCAAGTCGCAGCCGGCATCGCGGCTGTAGTTGAAAAATACGGAAGGATCGATTGTTTGATCAATAACGCAGGGATTCACCCGCCTGATACGCCACTCGAACAGATGCGTCCCGAAATTGCTCTCGATGTCCTGCGAGTTAACTTCTTGAGCACTTATTCCATGTGCTATTACGCAATCGAGCACTTGAAGAAAACGCGTGGGACCATCATTAACGTAAGTTCGATGACTGCGGTTTTGGGGCAGAAAAACTCTACGGCTTATGCGGCTAGCAAAGGTGCGCAGTTGTCGTTCACCAAAGCATTAGCTTTGGAGTGCGCTCCGTGGGGAGTCCGTGTCAACGCGATTCTTCCAAGCAATGTCGATACGCCGTTGATGCGTCAATGGGCTTCGAGTTTGCCTGACCCAGATGCGGCGCTCGAGCGGATAGCTGCCTTGCAACCGCTCGGAAGGATGGCTGATATCGAAGAGATGGGTAAGACCTGTTTGTTTCTTGCTACGGAGGATAGCAGTTTTATCACTGGGCAAGGACTCGAGGTCGACGGCGGAGCGGCGCTTGACTACTAATAAGTCGAATCTGCCGCTGGCTATTTCGCGTCTGGCTGATTTGCGGTCGCAATACGATGTCGTCATTCTTGGGGCTGGTGCTGCCGGTGCAAGGTTGGCTCGTGAACTGGCTGTTCGTGGAGATAAGACTGTTCTGCTACTGGAGGCTGGCGGATCGCATGCGGGGCCCAATTCAAGAGTTCCTGCTTATTACCCACGCGCTTTTGGCGGACGTTTGGACTGGAGTTACAGGACAATACGGCAAAGCCAACTCGGAGGGAGGCGACTACATCTACCAAGTGGTCGCGCGCTAGGAGGCTCTACAGCGATCAATGCGATGATTTGGATGGAACCTTCCGATGCGTTCCTGTTGGAGTTGCAACAAGCTTGGGGCGAGGATTGGACAATCGAAGAATCGAGGAGAGTATTTGCTGAACTGCGCTTTGAAATCGAGCAAGCCCAGATGCTAAGCCTGCCTGCGTTGCATCCCAATGTGGAAACGGTTTTCCGAGCCGTTCAACCTTTGAGAATAGCAGGCTGCGATTCGATGGATTCTCCGCAAATCGGAGTAGCTCAGTACAAACGTATGCAGCGATTTGGGCGTCGTGTAAGTTCGGTAGCATTGCTAAACTCCAAATCGAATTTACTGACAGTGTGTACGGAGGCAACGGTGTCGAAGTTGCTTATCGGCAGTCAGAGTGTGACTGGTGTGGAAGTCCAATATGGAAAAGAGACTGCACGGATTGAAGCGAAGCAGGTTGTCGTTTGCTGTGGAGCGATCGGGACTCCGAGAATCTTGATGGCAAGCGGCATCGGGCCAACGGCGGTATTAAAGGATGCTGCGATTCCGGTAATTCATTCGCTCGAAGGAGTCGGGTGCGGACTGCAGGATCATTTAATCTTCCCAATTGTTTACAGCCTTGAAGGGGGCGAGCGATTTGCATTCCCAATGGCCCGGTCAATTCGTGAGCAATATCATCGTGAAAGACTTGGCCCACTCAGTTCCAATCTATCGGAAATTGGTGGATTCTTTCAGGTTGGGATGGAGTATTCACGCTTGAGCGAACTACAAGGTGAAGTATTCGATTGGCAGAATGCTTTTCAGTGGCACATTACTCCGACGGATTACTTGAGGTATCCAAAATACGATGCTGATTTTCCAAGGTTTAGCGTTGGGGTGACGTTGAGTAAACCAAACAGTCGTGGGGCTGTACACCTTGTCAGAGAGGATGGTCAACAGACCGGTTACGATGTTCGGATTGATCCGAATTACCTCGGCGAAGCAACCGATTACCATCGCATGCTAGAAGCGATCCAATGGACGAGGAAAGCGATCGGAGGCTTGGTTGGATTACATAAGCATGCCGCGGAAGTTTTCCCTGGAGATTCGCGACAAGACTCGCAGGAAGTCGGTGCTGCATTGCGGAAATTTGCGACGACTCTTTATCACTACACCAGCAGTTGCCAAATGGGGCGCGACCCAAGCTTGCCAGTGGATTCAAAGTTCAGGCTTAAGGGAATTGACGGGCTGTATGTTTGTGATGCGTCCGTTTTGCCGTCTGTTCCTGAAAGCAATCCGCAGGCGATGGTACAGATGCTTGCGAAACGCTTAGCTACGTGGCTATAGAGTTCCTATCGATAGCAACTTGCTCTAGCGCGTCCAAGGAGAATTACTCCGCGACTGACAACCCTTGGGCACGCGGGTCATGGGTTGCCGATAATCGATTCCCTTGGCGTTGGATTCCTTGGCTGATAGCTAATCCGGTTGAGCTTTCGAATCGGTGTCCATAGGATTCGAGGACTTCGATGAGGGACGCAGGGATTGCAGATGAAGCGTCACCTCCGGCTAGGTTCTCATACCATGTCTTCTCGGGACGCCACTGCTGATGAATGCGTGGTGCGGCGATTGCAGAAGCAATATCTTGCTTGCCATCGAGGACTCGAAGGATCACTTGAAGCGTTGCATTGATGATCTTAGGGCCTCCCGCAGCACCCACGGTTAGGATCGGTTCGTTCATTGCATCAAGGACGATAGTGGGGCTCATGCTCGACAGAGGACGTTTTCTAGGTCCGACCGCATTGGCTTGGGCACCGATTAGCCCAAATGCGTTTGGTGTGCCCGGTGCGATGGCGAAATCATCCATTTCGTTATTGAGCATGACACCGGTGCCGGGTACCGTCACTTTCGAGCCCCACGATGTGTTGATCGTACAAGTCATAGCGACCCAATTCCCGTCAAGGTCCGCTGTGGTCAGGTGTGTCGTGTGTTTCTTATCCGAATGGACTTGTGGTTGAAGTGACTCATCTGATGATTGGCCTGACTTTTGGTCCGAACGCTGGCCCGGGGGGATGCCATGTTGGATGGACTTAGAAGCTACCGTCGGGTCGAAGTCCGACATGCGTTCTGCGAGATAGTCGCTTGTAAGAAGGGATTTCGGTACGTCGACGAAGTCGCTGTCTCCTAGCCAATACGCGCGATCGGCGAAGGCTCGTTTCATGACTTCGATAAGAACATGGTAGTATTTTTCCGGTCTGTTTTTGATCCAATCATCGATTGGAAAACGCTCAAGCATTGTCAGCATTTGGGCAATATGCATGCCCCCCGAGCTTGGGGTTGGAAATCCAATGACCTGGTGGCCACGATAGGAAGATCGCAGAGGTTCGCGGAGTAGGGCGGAGTAGTGACTAAAATCCTCGATATCTAAGATGCCGCCGATGGATCGGAGATATTCGCTACAAGATTTTGCAAATGGGCCTTGGTAGAACCATTCCGGGCCTTGATCCGCTATCTGTTGTAGGGTGTTCGAGAGATCCCGTTGAATAAGGATGTCCCCTTCAGCAATAGGCTGACCATTTGATCGGAAATAGATCTCTTTAGAAGCTGGGTATTTTGACAACTCTGTGGCTTCCGCAGCAATGCTTCGGCCAACCGAACGAGAAGCGGTATGCCCATTGTTTGCGATCCGAATCGAATCCTCAAAAAGGGATTTCCAGGGCAATCGGCCCGCTTTGAGACTCATTTGATGCATCGCAGCAATTTGTCCGGGGGTGGCGCATGCCAAAGGCCCAGACTGACTTAGCTCAGGTACAGGTTCACCGT